>JAPLJE010000453.1:15989-19487 GCA_026388755.1 Deltaproteobacteria bacterium
CATTTCTTCAATCAGACCCGCACCCAGACTGAGACCGAAATCCTCGATGGGGCGGGCCTCCATGCGGCTCACGATTGTAAAATCCGTTGTCGACGATCCGATATCGATGATCAGCACGTTTTGCATCAGCCGCTCCGCATCCACTTCGGATGTCTTGGTCTCCTTGAGATGCAAAAAAGCGGCCCTCGATTCTTTTTCAACGGTGACATGCTGCATTCCCGCTTGCCGCAGAATATCCGCGTATGTGGCACGTTCGGCAATTGACCAGCCGGATGGCGAGCCCACAACAAAATGGGTGCGGTCGCGTCCGTCGATCTGGCCGCTTTCTTCAAGAATGTCCAGATACTTTTTGATAAACCGCTTTACGATGCGCTGATGTTCCGGGGTACTCAGGTTGTGGCGCATGGGTTTAATGCCGATGTGAAGCTCTGTGATTCCCGTGGTCTTCAGGGCCTGATCACCGACCAGATCTCCGCTTTCCGGCTTGAATGCCAGTGCCGTCACCTGGCTTTTTCTGGAGAAGATTTCAAGCATCTCGGGTTCCGAATCATTGGCCAGACATGACACCCTGGCCAGAGCAGTTTCACCATGCCCGAAATCAAAGCCCACGATTTCGATGTTCTCGATGTGAATGTTATCCATATCCATCCCGGATTCTAAAAATGCTTGGAAAAAGGCTCGGCAACCCGGCCGCGAAGCAGAACGTGTTTCCCCTTGATGAATGCCGGCCGGATGGTAACATGGCGGCTGATCGATGGGTCGGCGCCGGGTTCAACATCAAATAACAAGATATCTGCCGCATCCATCGGATCAAATTCCTTTACGGCAATTCCCCGCTCCCATAAAATCGCCTGGATATGGCCAACCTTTTTAAACGCCCATTCGCCGTCATGAAAGGCTTTGGCCTCAAACAAGTCCTGAAACAGCTTCAGAATCTGCGTTTCCTTTTCAAGAAAGCTGCCTTCTTTTTCCGATGCCTGTTCATTCAAAGCTTTATCGGCATAGGACAGTGCGTCGGCGATACAATTCAGAAAGGCGTGAACATGAGCGATTTTCAGCTGAACATCCACTTTCGCGGGTAACGGACTCGAAATACCAATCGGAGTATGCACCCCGGAAAATTTCCTTGATACAGATCGGATTCTCCATTCAAGGACATGCAGATAAATTTCGATGCCCAGGAGAATGATCACCAGCAGAATTGGAATCCAGGGAGCCGGATTGACCGATAGCAGGGCCATCAGCAGGGCAAGGATGATGGCTGACTGCACCACTTTGCCGAACATGACAAAACCCTTCGAGGTCTGTCCCGGCAGGACATCCGAGGAATGGGATTCGGCCGCATGAACCACGGGTTCAACCGTATTCAGCATCCGGGCCGCATACCGGACGATTTCAAGCAGATATCCCGAGTTCCGGGATTTTTGAAGGGAATATACCCGGGTCATGTCCCCATGGAGCTTGCTCAGGTAGGCATCCGTTAATTTCACCACCGCTTCAATAGAGGGTGCTGCCTCGATACGGTTGCCGAGTTCCTTTTTATCGCTGTCAAAATTTGTGAGAAGATCTGTCATGGCGCTCCCCGCTGAATGCCGAAGTAAATCCCTGCTTGACCTGTAATAAATTTGATGCGTCACTTCCTGTTTAAACGGTTTTTTCCGAATCATCAAGAACAAGCGTATTTTACTGGAAATACGCTATTGACAGTGCAAGGGCTTTTCCATAAGGATAAATAGAACCAACAGGGAAGGAAAATGAGGGAGAATGAATAAATTGCTGGTAACCGGCGCGGGAGGATTCCTGGGGTCAGCCGTATGTCAGGCTGCATCCGCCTTATGGCAGGTTCATGGCGTTGTTTTTTCCCATTCGGCGGATCTCAATCCTCATGCCGTCTTCAGGGCCGATCTCACCCGACAGCGGGAAGTCAAACGGGTAATGAATACCGTCCTTCCCCACGCTGTGATTCACACGGCCGCAATGGCTGATCCCAACGCCTGCCAGACTAAACCAGCGGAATCCGGTAAAACCAATGTGGATGCTGCTGTTTTTATGGCCAAATGGTGCGCTGACCATTGCATTCCGATGGTATTTACTTCCAGCGATCTGGTGTTTGACGGGCAGAATGCGCCTTACCGTGAATCGGATCCTGTTAATCCCGTTAATCTTTATGGCGAACAAAAGGCCCGCGCGGAAGCGGAAATCCTGCGAGTCTATCCGGAAGCAGCGGTCTGCCGCATGTCCCTGCTGTTTGGGGACAAACCCTCTCCCCGGTATCAGCCGCCGGCAATGCTACTGAAACAGGGCCAAAAAATCCGGCTTTTTGTGGATGAGATCCGGACCCCGCTTGACGTTTATACGGCAGCGAAAGGGGTTCTTCTGGCGATTGGAAAATCAAGCGGGCTGCTTCACCTGGGCGGGGCGGAGCGCATTACCCGGTATCAGTTCGGGCGGCTTCTGGCGGATGTGCTGAATATTGCAACCGACGCCATTGTTCCCTGTTTTCAGAAGGACATTCCCATGGCAGCACCCAGACCTGTTGATGTGTCCTTGAATATCGAAGCCGCCAGAGGGTTGGGCTTTGCGCCGCCTCTCCTTTCAGAAATCCTTCATCGGTTATATACTGGAAATCCGGATTTCTGGAAAGCGCATACTCATCCGGAAAATCGATCCATGACCCTGGATAAAGGTGGCCCATGAAATCAACAATTAATGAATGGAAACGGAGAAATATCATGGATAAAAATCAGATCCTGTGGGGCGAAACGGTTGCAAAAAAAATCATCAAGAACCTGGAGAAGCGAAGAATGGCCGGGAGCTATGCGCCCACGGCCGCTCAAGCCAGGGACGAAATCCTTTCCATGATTCCAAAAGGAGTCCTTGTTTATCGATGCGGTTCCATGACAGCCGCAAATATGGGATTATGGGAAGAGATGGCCAGGCTGCCCGGTATTGAAATCATCGATCCTTACCTGACGGAACTATCACCGGAGGAGGGCATAGAACTCAGGCGAAAGGGGATGACGGCCGATATCATGATTGCCAGTTCCAACGCCATCACCCTGGATGGAAAGCTGGTCAACCTGGATGGCATGGGAAACCGGGTTGCGGCCATGGCATTCGGGCCCCGGAAAGTCATTCTGGTGATGGGAATCAACAAGGTTGCAGCGGATCTGGAATCGGCCATGGCCCGCGTCAAACACTATGCGGCACCGGTAAATGCAGCCCGGGTCGGAGTGGATACCCCTTGTGTGAAAACCGGTCTGTGCGTGGACTGCAAATCTGCCCAGCGGATCTGTAACATGTGGAGTATCATTGAAGGCCACATGATCAAGGACCGGATTCACGTTAAGCTCGTGGGCGAAAATCTGGGGTATTAGAACAGAAAATGGCCCTCAAAAAATACGAACTTTACAGCTCTCTCCGGCAATCATGCAAGGAGTTTTCGACGATTTCAATCCCCTTTTTGGGGAAAGATGAGATAGCGCAGCCATTTAAACA
>JAPLJE010000031.1 GCA_026388755.1 Deltaproteobacteria bacterium
AGCGATGTCATGGGCTCCTGGAAAATCATGGACATATCCACCCCGCGGATTTCCCTGGCCTTGGAACTTGAAATGTTTGTGATGTCCAGGATGGCGCCGTCCCGCTTTTTCAGGGTGATCGTACCCGAATCCGTGCGGACGTTTTTCAAAAGACTCATGACCCGGCGCAGGGTCACGGTTTTGCCGGAACCGGATTCTCCAACTATTGCCAGAGTCTCGCCTTTTTTCACGAAAAAGGACACATTGTGCAGCCCGGAGGTAAAGCCGCCGTAGGTGGGAAAGCTAAGCGACAAATCCCGGATGGTCAATATCGCATCCGGCGGCATCTCGGGAGTGAGTTCTTGCCGGTTATTCAAAATACCCTTTTCTTTCGATGATATGGTTACGGACCATGATCACGCCTTTTGCCATGACATCTTCTATGATCATCTTATCCGGGTCAAGTACGATGATATCGGCATCGGCACCCGCCTTCAACTCGCCCTTGACGCCTTTAAGTCCGTAAATCCGGGCCGGCGTCGTGGTCAGGGGACAAAGCGCCTTTTCAAGGCCCATGCCTTTTTGATGGACCAGGCGGGAGAGTTCGAGCAGCAGGGAGTCCGGAGATCCGATTCCCATGGACACAATCCGGCTTTTATCCTTGTTCCAGACCGGCAGCGAGCCGCCGGCATCGGAACTGAAGGAGACCTGGTCAAACAGGCCATGTTCATCCGCCATGACGGCAAAGTCGGCGGCGGAAAGATTCACGGAATCCTCGGCAGGCAGGCTGCAGTAGCAGGTGGCATCGATTGTTGCTCCTTGTCTGGCCAGCTCCAGCGCCTGATCCGTCAGTTTCGGGTTTTTGCGGTTGATGTGTGTGGGGACGAACATGTCCGCACGTGTGCCGTGTTTTTGAACGATTTCAAAAATCAGATCCAGGCCCTCGGGTTTGATGCCGGTGTGAACCGTAATGATACCCGGTTTATTTGCAACCAGCGCCGCCACCCGGATCTCGGAGGCCAGCATCGCCAGATCCCGCGCCTCGATATGGGGGCCGCGAATATCGGAGATGGCCAGCTTGACGCCGACGACCGGCTGAAGATAGACCAGGTCGCGGGCCACGCTTCCGGTGATGGTTGGCGAAGGATACCAGTAGGCGCCGGTGAGCATGAAGGCGGTGATTCCCTCGGCATTAAAGCTCTGGGTTTTGGCATAAAGGCTTTCCACAGAGCGGGTGAGAGAATCGGTTCCCAGCAGCCCCACCGCTGTTGTCACGCCGTTTGCCGTATTCATGCTGAGCCGCATTTCCGGCGTGCGGGTGTGAAAACCCCCCTCGCCGCCGCCGCCTGTGAAATGCTGATGCCCGTCAACAAAGCCCGGAATCGCCGCCAGCCCTCCGGCATCGATGATTTCAACCTCGCCGGGCAGCATGCCGGCCTGAATGCTTTTTTCAATAGCCAGTATTTTCCCGCCGCCCGTCAATATATCACATCGGCCCATTTCGCCGGGCGCAAAGATCTCTGCATTTTTTATCAATATCATCGAATCATTTCCTGATTTTTATGCTCGTGCCGGAAGGCCAAACCCAATCCCCAAGGAATGCCTTCTAATTATATGCAATTCTTATGAAAGTCAAGTTAGCGGAACGCTCCGCATTCCAATATGTCATTGGGAATCCTTCAAAAATAACCATAACCCGTATTCACTTTTGATGGGGTTGATATGCTACCGTAACCTCCTTAATGCACAATTTCGCTCAAATAATACTTGCCAAAGCTACAAGCATAAAATACATAAGAAATATAAGATGATATAGAAGATTAAGCCAACGATCTGCCATAAACAATAATACTTGTTGCCGGGGAGAGTTCAAAAAATCTTCTCCATCGTGAAGTTAACTGGAAGCTATATCTTTAGTTGTTGAGCAAAGATTAATCGAGACGATGGATATAGGCTAACATGGAAATCGGGCAAAACAATATTCGATGATATCAATAACAACGAGAGCAGAACGAAGGGGGATTTGGAACCGTGATAGTTTAGAAAGTCTCCTGAGAAGTCTATGTTGTCCTCTCTGCCTTTGGGAATTGCTGCAATCTATTCAGTAAAATTGTGCAAAGCGTGTGCAACCCTTGCGAGAATTGAAAGGAGGTCAATATGCCGAAAGGCAAGAAACGATTAAAGGATTGCCTCGGCGACAGACTACGCAAACAATATGAGTACGTCGCGACCCATGCAGAGGCGACCTGTCAGGAATTTCAGAAAGGTGACAACAAACAGGGGCATGATCATTGTGTGGTTGTTGAGAGAAATCTGGACTTGCTTATCCCCGATGTCAAGAAAGATAGCTGTTTAGACGAAACCGAAATCTTCGTCTTATTGGCTGCGGCCCATCTGCATGATATTGGAAAGATCGAAGGGGCAAACCGTTTCGGCTGGAAAAGTGAACATGGGCACCGAGGAATGGAGATCATCAATGAGAACTATGGAATGTTGGGTTTAGATCGCGTCCAAGCGGCAGCAGTGGCCTTAGTAGTGGGCGTGCACGGCGATGGCCGTCTGGATCGACTGTCACCAAAACCAATGTTGGTTGGAACCGATGAAGTGCATCTCATAGACCTCGCCGCAATCTTCCGCTTGGCTGACATGCTTGACACGACTTATCAGCGTGCACCTGAGATAGTAGCCCGAATCTTATTCTCTGATGGCAACGTGCCGGAGAAGTGGCAAGCCAGGCAGACAATATCAGGCTGGACCCTCGATGAACGGAATCGTGTCGTTCTTCAGGCAATTCCGGCTACGGATGAAATACGGGTTGCCTATGCGCTCAAGGACATGATGAACGAGGATCTCGCCAAAATAGCCCCTTATCTCCGCTTGGCTGGGTATCCGTGGGAACTGGCAGAACTTGACGTTGGTGCGGTCCCGCTATCGCCAAGCCGCAGATTGCAAGCACACAGAGAACGACCTTTTCCAGGGATGGCCTACTACGAAGAGGATCAGGCCAATATCTTTAGGGGCCGGGAAGAGGAGACCGAGAAGCTGTTATCTGTAGTATCCAATTCGCCTATCACACTACTGATAGGCGAATCCGGAGCCGGCAAGACATCGCTTATCCATGCCGGCCTATTTCCCCGCCTAAGGGCCATGATGTGGGAGTGCGTATGGACCAGGCCATTGGGTAATCCCCGCGTGGCAATTCGAGACTTGATCTGGCGGGCAACGCAGGAGGGTCCGATCAAGAAAGATTGCAACCTCTGGCAGGTGATGAAGCTGGCTGCTGAGAAGTACAGTCCGCGAAATCTGTTGATCGTAATTGAT
>JAPLJE010000784.1:0-3290 GCA_026388755.1 Deltaproteobacteria bacterium
TGGCTGCGCAATTGACATCCACCAAAGGCTCGTGCGCACGGCCGCTGAGCTGGTGAATAGTACGGGCAACCAGTTCCTTGCCGCATCCGTTTTCTCCCGTAATAAGGATCCATGCATCGGTGGGGCCAGCCACTGCAATCTCTTTTTTTTTTTTTTTTGTTGCCGGACTGTTTCCGGTAATGGAATTCTTTTCAATGGTTTTTTTCCGATGATATTTCTTTTTCTCTTCAAGCCTTCGATAATTCAAGGCCCGATTAATGGCCACAATCACCTTGTCAATGGAAAGCGGTTTTTCAATCAGATCAAAAGCCCCCAGTTTGGTGGCGCTTACTGCGGTTTCTATGGTGCCATGTCCGGTAATGATAATAACCTGAATCACTGGGTTGTTTTTTTTGATTTCCTTCAGGGTTTCAATGCCGTCCAAACCCGGCATCCAGATGTCCAGCAACACCAGATCGGGAGCCTCCTGTTCGATGCGCTTAAGTGCTTCATATCCGTTTGAAGCGGTGAAAATTTCAAACCCCTCATCAGACAGAATCCCGCTCAGAGATTGCAGAATGGAGGGTTCGTCATCAACGATCATCACAGATGGATACATTGTCTGTCCTTTCTATTAACAACTCAAGTAATGAGGCTGAAGTCTGGAAATGAAGAAGATCTTCAAACCGGCAGTTCAAAAATAAACTTGGCGCCACTGGGATGATTGTCTTCGGCGCGAATGGTTCCATGATGATCCATCACAATGGTATTGACGATAGCAAGCCCGAGCCCCATGCCTGTGACCTTGGTCGAAAAATCCGGTTCAAAAAGCCGGACCTTGTCTTCATCGGAAATGCCATGGCCGTTATCCGCAACTTCAACACGGACCAGCTTGTTCGCCACATCATGGGAAAGGGAAATCGTAATGTCCCCTTCTGAGTGAATGGCGGAAACGGCATTGTCGACGAGATTGATCATGGCCCGTTTGATCTGCTGGCGGTCCAGATTGATGACGGGAATATTTCCCGATTTTTTGATTTTAAACCGAACGGCCGAATGCCCTTCGCGATAAAGTGCGATGGTCTCTTCAATAATGGGCAGAATCTCCCCTGGTTTTGGATTTGCCGACGGAAATCTAGCAAACGATGAAAATTCATTGACAAGATTTCGAATGATATCCACATGATCAATGATCATTTGCGTGCATTCGTCAAACACCGGCTCCTTGATCAGCCGGGAATATTTTCGTTTCAGACGTTGCGCGGAAAGAGTGATGGGCGTTAGCGGATTTTTGACTTCATGCGCTATGCGCCTGGCCACTTCCCTCCAGGCTGCAGTCCGCTGAGCCTTTTCAAGCTCCGTTAGATCATCAAACACCACGACAATTCCAATATGACGCCCGCTATCGTCCTTGAGCGAACTGATGTGGAGCATGAAGCTTCGAGGCCGGCCCTCAATCGTTACTCTCAGCGGCAATTCTATAAAATCATTGTAAATCCCTTTAAATCCGTGAATAATTTCTTCAGCCATTTTCAGATAGCGGCCCTGCAGAAGGCGAACATAGTTTTTTCCGACAACCTGTGCCGCGGAGATATTTAGCATTTTTTCAGCCGATGTATTGATTGTTGCGATAAACCCGCCTGCATCCAGCGTAACAACGCCTGCGGATACATTTTTCAAAACGATCTCCATGTACTGGCGTTTTTCTTCGATTTCAAGATTCTGCTCACGAAGCTTATTGGAAGTCAGCTCCAGCTGATCTCTGCTGAGCCGCAGATCACGGGTCATTTTATTGAAAGAATCATCGCCTACCGATCCGATTTGAAAACTCAAATCACCTTCAGCAACCCGCCGGGTGCCTTCAGCCAGCTCCTTGATGGGAATGCTGATGGATTTGGCCAGATAAAACCCGAACCATACGGCACAGAACACCACCAGAAGCCCAACGATGGAAAGGGTGATATAATAGGAAATCTGGATGGGCTTTTTCAGAAGCTTAATTTGCTGATACTCCTCAAAGCCCCTTGAAATGGACGCCATGTTTTCTGAAAGATATGGCGGAATCATAACCGTCAAAACCAGAAAGGCCTCAGCATCAGAGGGTTTGACACCAAAAGGAATGGTTCCGACAGTTCGAATCGCCTCGCCACCAGAGATGAGCTGAGAAAATGACGAGACAGACTTTGGGGAAAATTCTTTTCGAAGCTGTTCAATGGAAACCGCCTGAAGCGATTGAGTGTTCAGGTCACGACCCAGGGACTGGGCAATGCGTCTGGCGTGGATATTGTACACTTCAACCGCATCCAGGTTGAATGAACGTTGAACGATTTCAACATATTGGAGTAATTCTTTGACCCTTGCGGGTTCCAGAAGTTTCCGGGTCTTGATCTGATGGGCAGTCCTGTCCAGGAAAAACGCATTGCTGTTTTCCGTAATGCCATAGATCTGCCTGCCGACATGCAGCGAGTTTTCAAGGGCTTGCTCAACCGGAACATTAAACCAGAAATCAATGCTGGTGGTAATAAAACCCATGGAAAAGAAGAACATCACGCTTGCGGGAATCAGGGTCAGCGAAACAAAGGCGATGACCAGTCGGGTTCGAAGCTTTGATCCCATGACCTTTCGCCTTCGGTCATACAGTAATTTTACCAGGTTTCGAAAAACCAGAAAAATCATTAGAATCAGCAACAGCAAATTGATATTCGTCATCGTGAACATCAAAATGGTATTGGAAATGGGAAAATTGGCGCCGAAATGGATGAGCTTGTTTTGGGCATAGGTCATCAGGGCGACAACAACAATAATGACCGCGATAATGATCAGCTCCCGCTTTCGTCTTTTGCGATCCGCAGAGGAGATAAAGGAAGAAGCGGTTTTGAAGCGGTTTAGATTCATGACATTAAATTCTACTGCCACCGAATTGATTTTGCAATGACAGAGTATAAAGACTCCGGCAGATAGGCTGAAGGCTTTTGGGGATGAACCCTCCAAGACCACTCGAAACGTCGGATTGTTCAGCCAATTGAGCTGTTACGTGTTTCCGGAAATTATTTGGTCTTGATTTTGTTGCCCGCCTATAGTTAACTCATTTCCGAAAGAAATGACGCTTTTTAAGCGTATCATGGATTGTGTGAAAACAGCAACAGAAGGCCGGCATGGATTTTTTGGGCCATTTTTGACAAACCAATCTCACTATCCCCGTTTATGATGCATCCGGATAACAAAGAAAGACTGCAATGAAAACAAGTTCTGGCATTGATGCCGAAATCCTGCTTGTGGAAGATAGCCCTTTTGATGCAAAGATTATGCTC
>JAPLJE010000784.1:3303-3957 GCA_026388755.1 Deltaproteobacteria bacterium
ATGCGGATCGGACGCTTTGGGTTAAAAGCGGCGAGGAAGCACTTGATTATCTGCTGGGCATGGGAGACTATGCCATGAGAAACCGGCAGATGAATCCGAAAGTGATTTTTTTGGATCTGTTTCTACCGGAGATGAGCGGATTTGAAGTGCTTCAGATGTTAAAAATGTACGACTGGACCCAATCCATTCCCATCATCATGCTGACCAGTTCGACGGAAGAAACGGACATGATGGATAGTTTCGCCAAGGGCGTTGTCAGCTATATCGTCAAGCCGCTGAGTCAGGAGGGATTGGCCCGTGCTTTGGCCGAACTGGAGCGACTCTGGAAGCCGATTCATCAGTTGCCCATATGAACGACAAAAAATCAAGGAGAAAACCATGAAAGTTGTTGGGATCAGCGGAAGCGCCCGCAAGGATGGAAACACGGCGATTGCCGTCCGCCACGTATTTTTGGAGCTTGAAAAAGAAGGCATTGAAACCGAGCTGATTCAGCTCTCCGGAAAGAAAATTCACGGCTGCACCGCCTGTTACAAGTGCTGGGAAAACAAGGACCAACGTTGCGCCGTCAAGGATGATGTCAACGCATGTATCGAAAAAATGCACGCTGCGGATGGCATCATTCTGGCATCCCCCACCTATTTTGCAGATGTGACT
>JAPLJE010000788.1:0-2372 GCA_026388755.1 Deltaproteobacteria bacterium
CCGATCTGGACATCCTGGCGCTAACCTCTCTGAATGAAGGAACGCCGGTCTCCATTATCGAAGCCATGGCATCGTCTGTTCCGGTGATTGCAACCCAGGTTGGAGGGATTCAGGACCTTATGGGGAGACCGGATAATTTTTCAGCTAAGAAATCTCGTTTTATGGTATGTGAGCGGGGGATTCTTTGTTCAAATGGTGATTCAGAGGGTTGTTCCATGGGACTCGATTACCTTTTCGGAGAAGACCCGCAGATCAAAGAAGCCCGTATTCAACGTGCCCGCGCTTATGTCGTAAAAAGATATTCAAAGGAGCGGCTGTTGAAAGATGTCGAATCTCTCTACAATCAGTTGATGAGAGAAAGACCCTGATCCGTGAAGGAATTATTGGAACACCATCGAATAAAGGGTTGGACAACAGATGAACATGTTGATTCTTGGCGGCAATGGTTTCATTGGTTCTCATCTTGTAGACAGGCTCCTTGCCGAAGGCCATAAGATTAGAGTCTTTGACAAGTATGAGGAGCATTATCGAAAGCCTGTGGCTGGTGTAGACTACTGCGTCGGCGATTTCGGGAATCGGGGGATGCTGTCGGAGGCTCTGGTCGGTATCGATATGGTGTTTCATCTGATCAGTACGACGCTTCCCAAGACATCAAATGATGATCCCGTGTTTGATGTTCAGTCCAATGTCGTTGAAACGATATTCTTGCTGGAACAATGTGTTGTCAACAAAATACGGAAAGTGATTTTCATTTCTTCCGGCGGGGCAATATACGGAAATCCTCTATCCTTGCCCATTTCTGAGAACTGTCCGACCGAACCGGAATGCTCGTATGGCATTACAAAACTTGCCGTTGAAAAGTATCTGGCTCTGTTCAATCATCTCTACAGTCTCGACTATGTTGTTTTGCGGCCCTCCAACCCTTATGGCAGCCGGCAGAACCCGGATGGAATTCAGGGGGCCATTTCTGTTTTTCTCGGCAGGATTGCGCAGAGAAAATCTCTTGAAATCTGGGGAGATGGCCGAGTCGTTCGGGATTATATCTTCATCGACGATCTCATTGACGGAATATACAAGGCCGCTTCCGTTAACGCATTTTCACGGGTTTTTAATCTTGGCAGCGGGATTGGTCATTCACTGAATGAAATCATTGAGGTAATTCGGAATGTGACGGGAAGGGAATTCAAGGTTTCGTACAAAGCTAAGCGCTCATTTGATATTCCAGGTATTTATCTGGATATTTGTAGAGCAAAACAGGAACTTTCCTGGATGCCGTCGGTTTCCCTTGAAACAGGGATAGAAAAGACCTGGGTGTTCGTTGAGAAATTGTACCGATAATGAAAATTCTCTGCGCTTTGGGAAAATATCAATATGGTGATCCTGTTCGGGGACTTTCCACCGAATATGCCGCGTTCATGCCAGCATTAAGAAATATAGGTCATGACGTGGTTCATTTTGAAATTTGGGATAGAAGACGCTATTCTAATTATGATGAATTAAACCAGTTAATGCTGGAGGCCGTGGATCGGGAATGCCCGAATGTGCTTCTGACAGTTCAACTCCAGTATGAAATATTTATCGAAACTCTGAAAACTATCAAGAACCGTGGAGATGTGGCCACAATCTGCTGGACCACTGACGATTCATGGAAATACCGGGAAGTATCCCGTTTTATCGGCAAATATTACCATGCCATGACCACCACCTATCCTGAGGTCGTTCCGAAATATCACCGGGATGGTATTTCCCATGTACTCCCGACCCAGTGGGCGGCCAGATCGGATCAATTGTTCCCTCCGTTACTGTCCCATCAATGTCGCTATCCGGTATCCTTTATTGGTGAGGCACATGGCAATCGGAAGCAGCGGATTCAATATCTGCTGAACCAAGGGATGCCAGTTTCATGTTTTGGGCAAGGCTGGCCTCATGGGCCAGTTTCAGCCGATGATGTTCCAAAGATTATGAGAAACTCCGTTATCTGCTTGAATTTTGCCAATTCCAGAGGAAGACAGAATCAAATAAAAGCCAGAACTTTTGAAGTTCCTGGTGCAGGTGGCTTTCTTTTGACCGAACCGGCGCCGTATTTGGGAAACTGGTATATTTCAGATCAGGAAATCGCTGTTTTTCAAAGCGATCAGGACCTGGTAAAAAAAATTAAGTTTTATCTCTCACATCCAGATATTCGGGATCAGATTGCTGCAGCAGGTTTTGAGCGGACTTGCAAAGATCATACCTATGAGAAACGACTACAGTTGGTTCTAAATTATGCTTTATATGCAAAGGACGCTGATATGCAGAATCCGGGCGACCAACCTGCCAGATTAGAGAAGAGGAGGGGAGTGCTTTTAAATACATGCAAGTCAGTCCCTTCA
>JAPLJE010000788.1:2467-3273 GCA_026388755.1 Deltaproteobacteria bacterium
GATGCAGCAGGATTTGGGGACATGGCCGTGGCTTGAGGGCTGCCCGCAGAATAGTATTTGAGTTGAGCTGGCGTCTGGCCAAAGAAAAAACATTCTCAGAGTCCGGATGGCCAGCTCGTATGTTCCCGGAACTCTAATCCATGAAAACAGTTCCTGTCAGTGTGATTATCCCCTGCTACAATTGCTGCGATACCATTGAACGGGCAGTCCTTTCTGTTGTGAATCAAACGGCCCGTCCTGCCGAGGTGATTTTCATAAACGATGCCAGCACGGACAGCACCTTGCATCGGCTTTTTGACCTGCAGAAAAATTACGGCAAGACCTGGATCAAGGTGATTTCGTTGCCTTGCAACCAAGGACCTGGAGCGGCCCGCAATGCCGGCTGGAATCTATCCAGCGAGCCTTATCTGGCTTTTCTGGATGCAGATGATGCGTGGCATCCTGAAAAAATCAATTTTCAGTATGACTGGATGAAAAAGTGTCCAGATGTTGCCGTTACTTCACACCGATGCCTTCAGCTTGTTCCCCATTATTCTGTATGGGATTTACCTCAAAATCATTATGCTTATTCCCTGAAAGCTTTTAGATTATTGATCAGGAATCAAATGCTGACGAGATCGGTCATGCTGCATCGATCGCTTCCATTTCGCTTTCCGGAAGATAAGCGTTATTCGGAGGATTATTGTCTGTGGTTGGAAATGTTACTAAATGGAATCAATGCGTGGCATCTGGATATTCCTTTGGCGGTTTCATTTAAATCTTCCTATGGCGAAGGGGGATTAAGCCGTGATCTGGTCGCTATGGAG
>JAPLJE010000187.1:0-5000 GCA_026388755.1 Deltaproteobacteria bacterium
AAACAGGTGACTAAATTCCTGCAATAACCATGCGCCCTTTGCTCCATCCCCGACTGGTCAACGGGCCGTTAGATGATCCGGGTCTATATATTGCCTTTGTCTTTGAAAAATATGCAATTCTGTTTGATCTCGGCGAGATTGATTCCCTTTCCTCCAGAGACATCCTTAAAATCAGCCATGTTTTTGTCACCCATACCCACATGGACCATTTTTCCGGATTTGACAGGCTGCTTCGACTGTTTCTGGGCCGGAACAAGGCCCTTTCGCTTTATGGACCAGAGGGGTTCATCAACAACGTAGCTGGCAAGCTGGCCGGTTATTCCTGGAACCTTGTGGATCGCTATGACAATTCCTTTTCGCTGAACATTACCGAAATCCACCCGGACCGTCGTATCTGCTGTCGGTTTTCCTGCAGGAATCGATTTCTACCGGAAACACCGGTGGTTGAAAAACCGTTTTGTTCTGTCCTGGTTGAAGCACCCGGATGGATCGTCTCCACGGTCATTCTGGACCATGGTCTTCCCTGTCTGGCATTTTCCATTCAAGAAAAATTTCATGTCAACATCAAAAAAGATCGCCTTGAAGCCATAGGCCTTGAAGTCGGCCCCTGGATCATGGACTTCAAACAGGCGCTGTTTGCCAGCAATGATCCATCATCCATCTTTCAAGTGATCGACGCAAAGCACCCTGAACGCCATATCTCTTATGAGCTTGGGTGGCTAAGCCGGGAAATCGCCGCCATTTCTTCGGGACAGAAAATCACGTATGTCACGGATGCGGTTTTCAGTAAGTCCAATATCGAAAAAATGGTGGATCTGGCCAAAGGATCCGACCATCTCTTTATCGAGGCAGCTTTCCTGGAAAACCACAGACACATTGCCGAAGACAAATATCACCTGACCGCATGGCAGGCAGGAACCCTGGCAGCCATGGCCGGAGTCAGACATTTTACGATTTTTCATTATTCTCCCCGCTATACCGGCAAGGAAGACTTATTAATCGAAGAAGCCATTCGGGCATATAACCGGATGCCGTAACCCCCGGTAGTGGCCGTATCGAAATGGTCATTATTTGTTGAGATTGAAAGAGGATTGGGGCTTTTTATTGTTCATGCTGACCTATATCAAACTCATATTAACCGCCGTATTCTGGGGCGGGACGTTTATTGCAGGAAAAGTCGTTGCCCGGGATGTTCTGCCCTTTTCAGCTGCGTTTCTGCGGTTTGCCATTGCCTCCGTGTTTTTGGTTCTGATTACTTGTAGGGTTGAAGGGAAACTGCCCCGAATTGAGCGATCGTTGATTTTGCCGATCTTTCTTCTGGGGCTGACCGGAGTTTTTGCCTACAATGCTTTCTTTTTCAAGGGACTTCAGTCCATTGATGCCGGGCGCGCGGCACTGATTATTGCGTTAAATCCGGTTATGATCTCATTTTTCTCATCCATCCTGTTCAAGGAAGAACTAACGCCCATCAAGATCATCGGAATTCTATTGTCCGTTATTGGGGCGATGACCGTTATCTCCAGAGGCAACCCCCTTCATCTCTTCCAGGGCCATCTGGGATGGGGGGAGATGAATATTTTCGGCTGCGTGTTAAGCTGGGTTTCCTTTTCACTGATCGGAAAATCCGTCCTGGGCAAGATCTCACCGCTGGTCTCGATCTGCTATTCATCCCTTGCCGGGACAGCGGCATTAATGATTCCGGCGCTGTTGGAAGGCTTATGGTCTTTTCTTCCGTCGTATTCAGGCATTACCTGGCTGGGGCTGTTTTACCTGGGATTTTTTGGAACGGTTCTGGGATTCGTCTGGTATTATGAGGGGATAAAAAAAATCGGGCCGACAAAAGCCGGACTGTTTATCAATGTCGTACCGCTGTCCGCAGTCGTTCTGGCTTTTTTTCTACTGAACGAGCCTTTGACCCTGTCTTTGCTGATCGGCGCCGTTCTGGTCAGCACTGGCATCTATTTGACCAATATGGGTTTTGGAAAGCTAAGCGCTCAGGACCACCACTGAGTGAAAACGGATGCGTTTGGGTTTCGCTCAATGATATTTATTGCTTGACAATTCGATAGAATTTCTATAGATAATTTGAGTTTGAGAAAATAATATTTGATAGCTGTTAAGATAAGGAGAAGGAGAAATTCTTTGGCAAATCACAAATCCGCTTTAAAACGTGCACGACAGAATGTAGATCGCCGGATGAGAAACAAGTCCACCAAAACAAGAGTTAGATCCGTCATAAAAGATTTTCGCGCTGCGGCGGCACAGCCATCGGGTCAGGATCTGACGGCTGATCTGAATATTGCAAAATCGGTTATTGACAAAGCAGCCAAGAAAGGCTGCCTTCACCCCAATACTGCGGCTCGAAAAATCTCCAGAATGTCCAAACTTCTGAATTCAATAGCCAAGCTGTAATCCGTATCATTTTTGATTTATGGCGTTCGGGCTTAATTTCTTTGTTAAAGACCAGGAATGGAAAAAGGCGCGTTTCTGGTCTTTAACGACGCTGTTAAAAATCATCCGTCAGCCGGTTAAACACCTTTTCCGCCAGCCTTTTTGAAAGAATCTGAATCGCTGTTTTCTTATTCTGTTCAGTCAGTGTTTTGTCATCCGTAACATTGTAGGCTTGGTTGGCATTGATTCCATTTACAGCCCAAATGATTTTTCCTTTTTGATCTACCAGTTTCAGGGTAATTCCAAGAATAACCCGACGTTGTGTAGATATACTTTGAGAGCTGTGTGCAATGGTCGTATTTTGAATAGAGTCAATGCTTCCGGATAAAATCCCTTCTGCTTCTTCCTGCCGGCTCAGCACGTCTTTTCTTCTCAGAATAAATTCAGTTATCAAATCATCGGTGATATATCTCTCGATGCCAGCTTCAGACGTTTTGTTTTCGATCACTGAAACATAGATTCGTGTCACGCCGGATGGCAATGAGCCGGTACCGGAAAACCGATACGAGCAGCCCCACAAAACAGGCAACAATCCTACAAGCAAAATGGTATATTTTATTTTAGAAAAAAATGTCATCATATTACGATGTTTACCAGTTTTTTCTGAACCACGACGATCTTTTTGATGGACTTTCCATCGATCATTTTTTGAACCCGTTCGTCGGATAAAGCCATCTGTTCAATCGCTGCATCTTCGGCATCTGCCGCAACGCTGAATTTACTTCTCAGCTTTCCGTTAACCTGGACCACAACAAGCAGCATATCTTTTACCAGTGCTTCAGGACAATGCACCGGCCAGGATGCCATAAATATGCTGTCATTTCCCAGTTCAGACCAGATTTCTTCGGCAATATGCGGTGTAACTGGAGAGAGCAGCAAAACAACCGACTCTATGGCGAGCCGAAACAGGCTTGTTTTTACAGGCGATTTCTCATCCACCGAAAATCCGTACAGCATGTTGACCAGTTCCATAACAGCGCTGATGGCTGTATTAAAATGAAATCGATCCTCGATATCGCTGGTGACTTTAAATATCGTTTGATGAATTTTTTTATACAGATCCCGAAGTTCCGGTTCCAGATCATCCATAGATCCATCAAAGGCTACCACCGGACGGATATATGGCATCCACGCAGCACAAAGCCGCCAAACCCGATGTAAAAACCGGTAACTGCCCTCAACGCCTTGCTCGTTCCACTCCAGCCGTCTCTCGGGCGGAGAGGCAAACAGACAGAACAGCCGGGTTGTATCTGCACCGTATTTATCGAGTAAAATATGGGGATCGACAACATTCTTCTTGGATTTAGACATTTTTTCGACCCTGCCGATAGCCACTGCCTGGTCGCAGCGTTTACACCGCCGCTCTTTACCTTCAGTGGCTTCATCAGGAAATAAAAAACCATGCGTCTGGCAATGCACCGTTTCCTTGCAGACCATTCCTTGGGTGAGCAACCGGGTAAAGGGCTCTTTATAGGTGATCAGTCCCATATCCCGGAGAACTCGCGTATAGTACCGGGAATACAGAAGATGCAGGATGGCATGTTCCACACCCCCAATGTACTGATCCACAGGCATCCAGTAGTCAACCGCCTTGGGATCGAACATCCCTTCGTGATAGTCCGGACTACAGAAGCGCTGAAAATACCACGAAGATTCCACAAACGTATCCATGGTGTCGGTTTCCCTTCGGGCAGAAGGGCTGGCACATTTCGGACAGAGTGTGCTGGCAAAATAGTCAAGGGTTGGCAGCGGAGACCGCCCTCCTTCCAGAAGATCGGCGTCCTCTGGCAACACAATGGGAAGATCGGACTCGGAAACTGGAACAATGCCACAGGCATCGCAATGAATCATAGGAATGGGCGCTCCCCAGTAGCGCTGCCGAGATATACCCCAGTCGCGAAGCCGAAAACTGATGGTACGCTTTCCCAAGTGATGGGCTTCCAGAAAATCCGCAATGGACTCAAGGGCAAGGGTGTTTTTTATGCCGTTGAAATCGCCGGAGTTGATCATCACGCCATCGCTCGCGTATGCTTCTACCATTGCCGCCGGATCCAGATCCTCATCCGGTTTTACCACCACGATGATTTCCAGCCCATACTTTCTAGCAAAATCAAAGTCCCGTTGATCATGGGCAGGAACCGACATGACAGCCCCGGTACCATATCCCATCAAAGCAAAATTGGCGGTATAAACAGGCATTTTTCTGCCGCTGAGTGGATTGATACACCATGCACCGGTAAATACACCTTCTTTTCCTGGGAAGTCCCTTTCGACAATTTCTGAACCATCGGATGCTCGGGCGCCAAGCACATGAATGTAGCCCCGAAAATCGTGTCCTGCCGGGTGGTAAATACCACAATCTCCTCGGATGAATTCTCTACCGCAAAGCGAATCTCGGCGCCAATGCTCTTTCCGATCCAGTTCTTCTGCATGGCGACCACTTTCTCCGGCCATCCGGGTAGCAGATCGCAGTGAACCAGAAGATCTTCTGCATAATCCGTAATCCTGAAAAACCACTGGGCCAGTTTTTTCTGACGGACCGGGTTTCC
>JAPLJE010000712.1 GCA_026388755.1 Deltaproteobacteria bacterium
CATATAAGATATTTATTATATTAGATATTATATTTAATAGATGTCATGTTGTGATATTGGCATCGCCAAACGGAATATTCGAATTCCCTCCCCCCTGTTTTTTATCCATGATTAACAATTTGATTATAAACATGTTTCTGGCATAATTTCGACTATATTCTTATATGGCATGATAAATGCTCATTATGATGGACAGCTGTCTCTGTTTGACAGACTGAAGGGCAGGCTGTTCCATATTTAACCAAAAACAGGGCCATCTCCGTGAATGTATTGATAGTTGATGACGAAATTGTTCAGGTTGAAAATCTCAGAATAGGGCTGAGCAGCAGGGGGTACCATATACTTCAGGCGCTGAACGGCCAGGAGGCCCTGAGCCTGATTGAAAACGATGCCAATCAAATTGATCTGCTCATCACCGATTATGCCATGCCCGGAATAAACGGCATGGAACTTCTTCAGCTTATTCGCTGGAGGCATGGAAATTTGCCGGTTATCATGATGACGGCTTACCGACAGAGGGACCTGGTCCTCGAAGCCTGGCGCAATCAATGCAACAGCTTTATTGATAAGCCCTTTAGCCTTGATCGGTTGATAGAAGAAATTGAAAAAATCAAGGGGCCTGTGCTTCAGGCGACGGCTCCCCCCAAACCGTGAAAAAAGGAACATCCTCAACGGGTCGTTATTACGCCATAATACAGTCTGAAATATTTAGGTGTCACTTATAAATTCCCCGGCAGACGATGGAGGCTTGTTAAATTTATTGATTCATTTAATAGAAATTATTCCAATTGACAACAATGACCATGCACATTATGTTTTGAATACTATTTATATAAATCCTTGATTTTTTAGACCGTAACAAAACAGTCAACAACTCAAAAAGAGGAGAAAGACAAAATGAAAAGACGAAAATTGTTTTTTCTGATGAGCTTAGCGTTAGCGGTGATTGCCGCCGCCTGGGGATTTGACCCGGGAGCCCGCGCGCAAACGCCGGCCAACACGCAATCGCAAGCGGCCCTGCAATCCAGCGATGGCTCGAACCGCCTGGAAACCTACCTCAAAATGTATCGCACGACAGATGACGAGAGAAAAGCCGCGGCAGCCCGTGCGGCTGCGGCTCGTGCGGCTACGCCTCAGGACCCGCAGAGCATGCCGATTTCCCAGTCGGGTGTATCCCCTGGCATACTTCCAACGCCGGATTATTTCGGCACGACTCCCAACTACGCCAACAGCCCGATCATCAGTAAATTTGTCGATTCGTTGCCGGGCCTGGGCCCTGGCAACGCAAACAACCTGGGACAGTTCATTCCGATTGCAGTCAAGGACACCACTACTTTCCCGGGATCTGATTATTACCAGATTGGATTGGTTGACTACTATCAGCCGATGCATTCCGAACTGAAGGTCAATGTTAACGGCGGCAAAGGCACCAAGTTTCGGGGGTATAAAGATCTGGCTTCTGCGGCTGACGGAAAGGCCCATTATCTGGGTCCGTTAATCATCGCGCAGCGCGACCGGCCGGTGCGCGTCAAGTTTTCCAACCTGCTGGGGACCGATACCACGGGCGATCTGTTTGTGCCGGTGGACACCACCATGATGGGCGCAGGAACAGGCCCTGACGGGGTGAACATATATACGCAGAACCGCTCCGTCATCCATCTCCATGGCGGCCTTACCCCTTGGATCAGCGATGGCACGCCTCACCAATGGATTACCCCCGCGGGTGAAACCAGAACCCCCTATACCAAGGGCGTCAGCGTCCAAAATGTCCCGGACATGCCGGATCCGGGCCCCGGATCGGGAACATTTTTTTATACCGTGTCTATGCTGGCGTGGCAGCGGGTTATCTGTTAACGGACCCGGCAGAGGATGCATTGATCAATGCCGGAACCATACCAGGTGCTGCCATGCCCGCGGAGTACCGCTATGGGATTCCGCTGATCATTCAGGACAAAACCTTCGTGCCGGACACCTCTCACCTGATGGCGCAGGATCCTACCTGGGACAAGGCCAAATATGGGGACTACGGCAATCTCTGGTTGCCCCATGTTTACATGCCGAACCAGAATCCGTGGGACTTCAGCGGCGCCAACCCCATGGGCAGGTGGGATTACGCCCTTTGGTTCTTCCCTCCGTACACGGGGCTGCTGAATCACGGAACAATTCCCAACCCGTTATATGGCCCGACCAATCCGACCCAACCACCGGATATCCCCGGAACGCCCAATCCGAGCCTCGTGCCCGAAGCCTTCGTGGATACCCCCGTCATCAACGGCGCGGCCTACCCATACGTCAATGTGGAGCGCAGGGCATACCGGTTCCGGATACTGAATGCAGCCAACGATCGATTCTGGAACCTGCAGCTCTATTATGCCGACCCGGCCCATCCCACGGAAGTCAAAATGGTTCCTTCGGTCAACACGGGTGGAAGTTATCCGGCATCCTGGCCGTCAGATGGCAGGGCTGGCGGGGTTCCGGACCCGGCCACCGTAGGCCCGGAAATGATCCAGATCGGAACCGAAGGCGGCTTCCTGCCGGCTCCGGTGGTGCTTCCCAACACACCGATCGGCTATAACTACAACCGCAGAGACATTGTGGTCTTGAATGTCGAAAACAAGACCCTTTTTATGGGACCTGCTGAACGGGCGGATGTCATCGTTGACTTTTCCCAGGTTCCCGCCAATTCCACCATCATTCTTTATAACGATGCCCCGGCTCCGGTTCCGGCGTTTGACCCGCGCAACGATTACTACACGGGTGACCCGGATAATACCGATATTGGCGGCGCACCTTCAACGCTCGCGGGAAAGGGGCCCAACACGGCTCCTGCCTTCAACCTGGCCGCATTGCAAAACACAACCACCGGATTGCCGCACGCCTATGCCATATCCCAGGCCCCGCCCGTGGTGCCGCAGGCGGCTTATGGCCTTCCCAACGGACCCTATAATTCGACCTACACCGATGCAATCGATAAGAATTTTTCAAGCATCCAGGGAACGACCCTGACCTTTGCTCCATTTGGTTTAACCACGCCGTCAACGGTCAACCTGAAGCCAAAAGCCATCCAGGAGCTTTTCGAGACCAATTATGGACGGATGAATGCCACGCTGGGTGTTGAACTGCCGTTTACCAATGCCAACAACCAGACAACCATTCCCTATGGATACATTGATCCCTTCACGGAGACAACCTCCAATAACGAAACCCAGATATGGAAGATTACGCATAATGGCGTTGATACGCACGCCATCCACTTCCACCTGTTCAATGTTCAGCTCATCAACCGGGTTGGCTGGGATGGCGCGATCAGACCGCCCGATTCCAACGAACTGGGCTGGAAGGAAACCGTCCGGATGAATCCGCTGGAAGATGCGATCGTGGCGATAAAACCGGTTACTCCCCGGTTTCCTTTCATCGTTCCCGACAGCATTCGACCGCTTGATCCGACTCAGCCGATTGGCAGCACGATGAATTTCTGGCCCCAAGGACCAAACGGACTTCCGGTCACAACCGTCAACCAGATGACCAATTTCGGATGGGAGTATGTGTGGCACTGCCATCTTCTGGGCCATGAAGAAAACGACATGATGCGCCCGCTGGTATTCAACCCCCACGCCAAGACCGATATCCTTTTCAGGAATACCTCAACCGGTGATACCGTGATGTTGTATATGGATGGCATAACGCCGACCGGGGCAGATTCGATCTTCACAGTCGCCGATACGAACTGGAAGATTGTGGGCAGGGGTGACTTCAATAGAGACGGCAAACCCGACATCCTCTGGAGAAATACTTCAACCGGCCAAAATGTGGTCACTTATA
>JAPLJE010000746.1 GCA_026388755.1 Deltaproteobacteria bacterium
AATGGGGGTTTTTTTGGAGGTCATAAAGACCGTGTCCAGAAAGAGATCTTTCAGCCTGGCGCTGTGATCGGAACTGAGAACCCGAATGGCATAGTCGATGTCCGTGGGGTAAATGGAATAACCGCCTTTCAGCAGGTCATAGAGCTGATTGAGAATATTTCTTGCAAGCTCTTCCGCATAGGACTCTCCCCGAATCATGACCGTATTGCCCCGGGTCTGGATCGCCACATCCAGAGATTCCGCAATTTTATTCAGGTGGGTGTTATGCTCCCCAAAAAGCTGCCTGGCCAGATGAATGTCCGGCAATGTCAGGTGCGTTGCGTGATTAACGGTTTGTGTTGCCATGTTTTATAAAAGCCATAATCCGTGAAATCTTCTCTGTCCGGGCCATTTATTCAAAATATTTAATCGCTTTTTATATCATATCATTTTCAACAAATGCAAATACCAAATACGGGCTGCCATGATTCGGGAAATAATGAATTTTTCCGATAAAAGGGTTGCGCTCCATCCACATAAAGGGTACATCAGCACCCTATGAATCCCACACCCGATCTTCGTGTCGTTTCCGTTAATGACGCTCCCGTTCAGACAGACGGCGATTATGTGCTTTACTGGATTACCGCTTTTCGTAGAACCGGCTGGAATTTCAGCCTGCAGCGGGCTGTTGAATGGGCCGTAAAACTTCAAAAACCCCTTGTCGTCCTTGAGGCGATCCGGTGCGATTATCCGCTGGCCTGCGACCGGTTTCACGCTGTGCTTCTCGGCGGCAGGAACGACAACCGTCAGGGGTTCGAAGGAAAACCGGTGCTTTATTATCCTTTTGTGGAGGAGCGGGCAGGGCAGGGCAAGGGCCTGATTTCGGCCTTAAGCACCCGCGCCTGTGTGGCGGTTACCGATGCGTTTCCTTGTTATTTTCTGCCGCGGATGCTGCGAGCGGCAGCCGTTCAGTGCCGTGTCAAACTGGAATCCGTGGATTCAAACGGCCTGATGCCCCTTGCGGCCGTCGACCGGGTATTTACGGCGGCCCACAGCTTCAGGCGATTCCTTCAAAAAAACATGACCCAGTGTCTTCAGGCATTTCCGGATCCGGATCCGTTATCCGGGATCTGGCTGCCCGTGTTATCGGCGCTGCCCGCGGATATCCTGCTTAAATGGCCCATGGCCTCACCCGACACCCTCGCTGCAGGCCCAGAAATTTTAAAATCCCTGCCCATTTCCCATCATCCGGGGCCGGTTCCTGGTTTTTCCGGGGGGCAGACAGCCGGTGGACAAGTGCTGAAGGCTTTTTTATCGCAGGATTTTAAGTCCTATAACGATTTAAGAAACCACCCGGATGCAAACGCCACCAGCGGGCTGGGGCCTTATCTGCATTTTGGGCATATCTCCAGCCATCAGGTTGTGTCCGAGATCCTGAAAATGGAAAACTGGACACTGGAACGGCTGAAGGACCCGGCGCTGGGGCAGCGGACCGGATGGTGGCAACTCAGTACTTCCGCAGAGGCGTTTTTCGATCAGATCATTACCTGGCGCGAGCTGGGGTTCAACATGTGTTACCAGAAGCCGGACGATTATGATCAGTTCAGCTTCCTTCCGGGCTGGGCTCAAAAAGAGCTGAACCAGCACGCGGGTGATTCGCGCCCCTATATGTATTCAGCCGAAGCCCTTGAGAATGCCGCAACCCATGACCCCCTGTGGAATGCCGCGCAGAATCAGCTGGTTCGTGAAGGCAGGATGCACAATTACTTGCGGATGCTCTGGGGTAAAAAGATCCTGGAGTGGTCACCTGGCCCCCATGAGGCCCTGCAGACCATGATTCGCCTGAACAACACCTATGCCCTGGATGGCCGCGATCCCAATGCCTACACGGGGATTTTCTGGATTCTGGGCCGCTACGATCGGCCCTGGGGTCCCGCCAGACCGATTTTCGGCAAGGTCCGCTACATGAGCTCCGAGAATACCCGCCGAAAACTGAAGCTTAAAGCCTATTTGCAGCGGTACCGTCCGTAAGCGCCTCGTAAATCTTCCCTCATTGCATTCGGTGATGCGGTATTTATATCAGCGCGGCAAAGTGTTATGAGACGTTGCACTGATTGTTTTGCATGGGCGCTGATGCCCTGTTTGTGACCCCTATTATTATGCAACAAGGAGAGTGTTCGTATGAAACCGCGAATTACAGTAATTACCATCGGCGTTGACGACCTGGAAAGGGCGCTTCGGTTCTATCGCGATGGTCTTGGGCTAAAGACGGAAGGGATCTTCGGCAAGGAATTCGAATATGGCGCGGTGGCCTTCTTTGATTTACAAGGATTGAGGCATAACTCTTCCGTCTCGGCGGAAGCCAAAACAGGCTGCGCTTGATGGAACCCTCCATGCTCCGACGGCCACTCGTGTCAATTTCTCCACACAACAATTCACTCCGGCGGATGACTACAATTCACCGCAGACATCAGTCGTTATACCCCTAAAAAATATCTTGCATGCACATTTTTTGTACGTTATGTTGTACGAAAATTAGAAATGAAATGAGGTGAAAGATGCAAAGACTACAAAGTAACCAAGATATCAAGCCGTTGTCTGAGATAAGAACCGGCATCGCAAATTTCATCAAGCAAGTCCACGATACAAAAAGACCTTTGATTATTACTCAGCATGGAAAAGGCGTTGCAGTTCTTATAGATGTACATGAATATGAAGCGATGCAAGAGAAAATTGAACTTTTAACAGATGTTCAGATATCCTTAAGTCAGATTGAAAATGGACAAGGTATAGATCATGCGGATGCAATGGATAAAGTTTTAAAACGAGTTCAAAAATGAACATCGTCTGGTCACCGCTGGCTGTCGATAGGGCTTCAGAAATCGCAGGCTACATTGCCCAGGACAAACCATCCGCAGCAGAAAAATGGATCAAAACAATATTTTCAAAAGTTGAGCAATTAAAATCTGACCCGGAAATCGGCAGGATTGTTCCTGAAATTAGAAACAATCAATTTAGAGAGCTTATTTACGGTAATTATCGTGTAATCTATCGTATTGAAGCGGAACAAATATCTATCCTTACGATTCGCCATGGAAA
>JAPLJE010000547.1:0-1866 GCA_026388755.1 Deltaproteobacteria bacterium
AATCTCCCGCGCTTCGCAGCAGGCCCCCGCCCGTTAAATCCAAACGCCTCCCCTGGGAAATTCCTTTTTCAACAAAAGCCCTATAGGCTTGTCTGGCGGAGCGGATTTTACGGAATGAGGCCCATCCCCTGAAGCACCGAAAGCATGATAGCGGCAGCCATGACAGAGCCGACCTGCCCTCCGGTGTTGGCGCCCACCGCATGCATCAGGAGAAAATTGAACTTGTTGTATTTCTGGCCTTCCCTTTGAACCACCCGCGCGGCCATCGGATAGGCTGAAATACCGGCGGCACCGATAAGCGGATTGATCTTTCCGCCTGTCATCACGTTCATGAGCTTTCCGAACAGAACGCCGCAGACCGTATCCAGACAGATTGCAATGAACCCGAATGCCAGGATAAGCAGCGTTTGAGGTTTTAAAAAAAGCGGGCCGTCCATGGTGGCCCCAATCGATATACCCAGTAAAAGGGTCACGACATTGGTGATCTCATTCTCAGATGCTTTTGTGAGCCGGCTCACAACGCCGGATTCTTTCATAAGGTTGCCCAGCATAATTGTTCCCAGAAGGGGGAGGCCCTTCGGAGCGATGAACCCGCCAATAATCGTGATGAGGATGGGAAAAATGATTTTGGCGGTTTTAGATGCCGGCGGTACATCGGAATCCATGTTGATCAACCGTTCCTTTTCGGTCGTAAGCAATCTCATGATGGGAGGCTGAATCACTGGAACGAGTGACATATAGGAATAAGCGGCTACCGAAACAGCCCCCAGGAGATGTGGGGCAAATTTTGCCGTCACATAGATTGCCGTCGGCCCGTCGCAGGCGCCGATAATACCGATAGCAACAGCATCCAGTTTGTTAACGCCGAAAAGCAGGGCAAGGCCGATGGTCAGAAAGATGCCTAACTGCCCGGCAGCTCCCAATAGAAGAATCTTCGGGTTTTCCAGAAGAGGCCCAAAATCCGTCATTGCGCCGATGCCTATAAAAATGAGAAGGGGAAACAATTCATTGGCAACCCCCATGTTGTAAATGGTCTTTAAAAAACCCCCTTCCTCCATGAGTCCCGCCAGCGGAATATTGACAAGAATGGCCCCAAATCCGATAGGCACCAGCAGAAGCGGTTCAACATCTTTTTTTATGCCCAGATAAAGAAGAATGCAACCAATCGCAATCATCACCGGGTTGGACCAGTGCATATTGATAAAACCTGCTCCAAGACCGCTCAATCCGTTCAAAATCGCATTGAACATTGCAAAACCTCTCTATGAAGCATTATTTGGCATTTTCTTCCCGGAACGGAAAAATCTTTTTAAGACAAACCATGAGAACGGCAAACAGCGAAAGAACTGCGAGCGTGCCTCCCATTCCGACAATGATCATCGTAACCCCGAATGCCCAGTTGTCCATATGAATCTCCGAAAAAATACCTGATTTATAAATATCTAATTTATAAATCATTTCCTATCACCCGAGGTGATCGATTTCAACAAAATAATCAAGATGAAAATATCAATTGACAAGCAAAAACAGCCCCCCTATAGTTTGATCCGTCAAAAGCAATATCTTATCAATAAAATTAAATTCATTCACTCTTATCCGAGAACACACGATGCCCGACGAATCAACTCCACAAAGTGCGCCGACTCTCGAACGGCGGCTGGCAACAATCCTGTGCGCCGACGTCGCAAGCTACAGCAAGATGATGGCTGCCAACGAAGAGCGAACGGTGAACGTGTTTCGCGGCCACCGGGAAATCTTCGAATCGCTGGTCAGCCTGCACCGGGGACGGATCTTCAATACGGCCGGCGACGCGCTGCTCGCTGAATTCAACAGCCCGGTCGAGGCAGTTCGTTGCGCGACCGAAAT
>JAPLJE010000547.1:1900-3176 GCA_026388755.1 Deltaproteobacteria bacterium
AATCCAGGCCGCACTGCGAACCCGCAACGAACATCTTGCACCCGAAGAAAAGATGCAGTTCCGCATGGGCATCAACCTGGGCGACGTCATCATCCAGGGCGGTGATTTGCTCGGAGACGGCGTGAACATTGCGGCGCGCATCCAGACTGCGACCGCGCCCGGCGGTATCTGCATATCGGGCAGCGTGCACGACCAGATTCAGAACAAGTTGTCTCTCGACTTCAAGCTGCTGGGCGAGCAGACATATACGAACATCGCCAAGCCGGTCCGCACATACACCATCAATGAAGCCGCTACCGTTATAACACCCCCGCGCCGAAAGGGGTGGCGAGTGCTGGCAGCGATCACCGCGGCGGTGCTGGCGATCGGGGGTGCGGGCTACTGGGGCTACCAGCAGTACGACGCACACCGCGCCGAACAACTGAGAGCCGAGGCAAGATTGGCCGCCCAGCTGGCTGCGCAGAAACAGGCTACCGAGCAAGCGCAGCAGGCCGTCGAAGAAGCCAAGCGCGAGGCGCAGAAACAGGCGACGGAAGAAGGACTGCGCCGCGCACAGGAGGAACGCAATCGGGTCGAACAGGATCGAAAACTGCTCGAGGCTGAAAAGCGGGCCGCGGAGGCTGCGAAACGGCAGTCCGCAGATGAAGCACTGAGACGCGCACAGGAGGAACGCACTCAACTCGAGCAGGAACGCAAGCGGCTCGAAGCGGAAAGAAAACAGGCAGATGCGAGTCAGCGCACAGCATCCAAAGTCACGAAAGACGCGCCAAAGCTTGCCGTGTCATACGACGGCACCTACAGCGGACAGCTCTGTAACCAACTCCCGAATAAGATGCCCTTCTGCTGGCCGGTCGCACTGGTGGTGCACAACGGAATCGCTGAAGGAAGCTGGATCAGTAAAACACAAAAGACGGCAAGGGCAAGTGGAAACGTCGCCTCCGACGGCTCGGTCAAGTTGAACGTGGCGGGCTGGACTCCGCATGGTGCTCCTGTGGAAGCGATTCTGCTGGGCCGCATCGTCGACGGTGCGATCACCACTTCCGGCCAGTGGAGCCGCGGTGGCGGAGTCACTGGAGAGTGGAAACGCACACCCTGACGGATCACCTATTCCGCAACAACTCGGAAATACATGATATCCTTCACCGTCCCTTTTCTCAAACCGGAAAACACGGGTTCCACCCTGGCGCCGATTTTTATTTTGGTTTCATCCTCGATATGGATGTAATGCTGAAACAGGTTGTCCGCGCCATCCAGGCGGATGAACCCATAGCCATAG
>JAPLJE010000089.1:0-1122 GCA_026388755.1 Deltaproteobacteria bacterium
TCAATGAAAACTGCAATATCGCAGCGGCGAACATCATGAATTTCGCTCATTCCTCGGGCCTGGGAACCTGCTATATCGGCTTTCTCACCCTTGCCTTGAAATTCTCCTCTGCATTAAGAAACAAGGCGCGGATTCCCAAAGACCAAAAAGTATGCGCCGCGCTGATCCTGGGATACCCGGCCTATGGACACACGTTCTCCGCATCCCGGAAACAACCCGCAATCCAATGGATTCGACCTTGAAGATAAGGGCAATCGAATGAACCTTTTTCTGAAAAAACCGCGGAGCATTACGTTAAGGAGCAAAACATGTTAGAGGCGATACAAAGCCAACTGGCCAGTCTTTCAAACGCCGAGGACGGGGCATTCCTCCAGAGGTTCTTCAAGACAGGTCCCGGCCAGTACGGCGAAGGCGATCGCTTCAGGGGGATTCGCGTACCCGTGCTTCGCAGGCTCTGCAAAGCACACCAGGACATCCCGCTTTTGCTTGCTGAACAGCTGCTCCAAAGCGCACATCACGAGGACAGGCTGCTGGCGCTGCTGATTCTGGTGCGCAAGTTTGCCAAAGCCGACGAGACGGAGCGGACCGGGATTTACATGCTATACCTTGACAACACGCACTTTATCAATAATTGGGACCTGGTCGATGCATCCGCGGAACATATTGTTGGTGCATTCTTGAGCGACAAAAGTCTGGAGCCTCTGTATCAACTGGCCCGATCTTGCAGTCTCTGGGAGAGACGGATTGCAATTCTTGCGACATTTCATTTCATCAAGCGGGGCATGTTTGAGGAGACACTTGGGATTGCCAAGTTTCTGCTGACTGACAAAGAAGATTTGATTCACAAGGCAGCCGGCTGGATGCTTCGGGAAATAGGCAAGCGTGATTTGCAAAAAGAAGAGGCCTTTCTCCGTGCACATTGCCCGCAGATGCCAAGAACGATGCTTCGATATGCAATTGAGAAGTTTCCTCAGGACAAGCGGCTTGGATACTTGAAAGGAACTCACCAGCAGGCCTGAATCCCTAATCTCCTTATGCCTTCCCGCACTTGACCGGTGATTCGCGTTCGCCTCTTTTGCTGTCCCTGCCAAAAAAAGTTTCTCTCTACAGTCCCCACAGCTG
>JAPLJE010000089.1:1147-16512 GCA_026388755.1 Deltaproteobacteria bacterium
ATCAAAAACTGTTCATCAAGTACACTTGACCCAAGCCATGCCTGCCATAAATATCCTTTACCGCTTGTTGATCCGGCGTGCTTATCCAATATGGGCATCTACAAAACACCGTGCAAGAGAATGCCTCTTTCCCGGAAACAACTCTGTTCTCTTAAACTGTTGTTTCTTCCAGCAAAGAATTGACAATCTCGTTTTTAATGCTGAATCTGAAAAAAAGCATGGGAGATGCAAACTCTCTCTTTTGGAATGTATTGTAAGACGGAAAGACATTAACGGCCGATTGATCCGCATCGATGAAGATGCGTTAAAAGAGAGGTGACCTATGAGAAATTCATCCTCAGGATTAAAAATAATATTTTGGGCGTTTTTTATCTTTGTAGCTGGGGTGGCGCCGTTGTACGGGGGCATTTCATTTTCCCTGCCCCAAGCAATCACGAACTCCGGACATTACCCTGCATTCATTGCTGCAGGCGATTTCAACAACGACGGCTGGGCTGACTTCGCCGTTTTGAATAGTTTAGACGACTACAGAGCTTCTTATGGAATAACCACGGGTTCCATTGACATCTTCCTCAACAACAAGAACAGCTCCTTTTCCTATAAGGACAGAGGCATTGTCTGCGTTACAGCCCCTTGCCCGCAAAACTACGGTGCGGGGATTTATCCGACTTTTATCTCAACAGCCGATCTCAATTACGACGGCAATCTGGATCTCGTTGCCTTAGACCGTGACAATACGAATGCCTATATCCTGCTCGGTAAGGGAAACGGTCTTTTCAACAGCAGTACACAGCCGCCCTATGTGGGACAGTCGCCGAATTCCCTCGTCATGGTTGATATCAACCATGACGGAATACTCGATTTGGTTGTTGCCAATGGCTACTACAACATCGTTGGTGGAAAGACAGGATCAAATAATATTGCAGTCTTATTTGGAAATGGGGACGGTAATTTCCAGCTGGCCGTTAATTACTCCGCAGGCCAGGACCCAAGATCCATCGCCTCAGGGGACATCGACGGTGACGGTAATATTGATATTGCAGTTGCAAATCATGACAGCAGCAATATCTCGATACTGTTCAGCAATCCAAATGGTACACTCAAGCCCGCTGTCAACTACCCACTTTCTTCAGCCCCGCTCAAGGTCATCACCGGATTTTTCCATGACAATCTGCATGTTGACCTTGCAGTACTTACTGAAACGGGTGTCTCCGTTCTGCTGAATAACGGAAACGGCTCTTTTCAACCTGAGAGGTAATGGAAACGGGACCTTCCATCCCCCTGTTATTCTACAAGGCGTTGGAAACCCTGTTTCTCTCTGGTTTTCCGATTTGGACAAGAACAATCTTCCAGATCTCCTCGTGGCTCAAGAAGGATATTCAGTAGGTGATGTCAATCCTTCATTTGTACGTGGGGAGGTTTTTGTATTTTTCAATCAATCCACGACGCTCATCGATTCCTGTACCGTCATCATTGACCCTTATACCCAAGCGATTCAAATTCCGATAGCGGCGTATGGACAGTACAACCTCTCTCTTGATTTTTCCAATGTGCCCGGACAAACGTTCAATTCTCCTCGATCACCAGGCAAAGCTGCAGCTATGGCTATTCAACCATTGACGTCAACAATCTGGGAATTAATATTCCGAGACTTTATTATGCTGGAAATTTCTACTTTGACTATGCTGTGTGGCTGCCGGGAACCTATTTTTGGCAATTCTAACAACAAACAACCGCGGATTTCCCTCTGACGTTTGGCAGGCTGACAAACAGCCTGCCATCGATGTCGTTTCCTGCCGCTTAACCGACGGTTTAATTGCTCTTCCGATATAAGCACGCAATTCTGCTGAGTGTGCAGCGATGCCTTTTCAATCCTCAATCGGTTCACCCTACCGCCAAAGCAATGACTCCAACGACGATCGCCGCCGCAGCCGGCAACCTCCGGCGGGCATCCCCCTCAGCCGGAAGTCTGGACCCCATCACTGCCCCGATCAAAATGCTCACCTCCCGCGCCGGGGCGATGTAGCTGACCGGAGCGGAGATAAGAGCGGTCAGGACCATGATATATGACAGCGGGCAGAGCAGCCCCACCCCGATCGCTTCCTTTCTGTGAATCCGCCACTCCTTCCGAACATCTCCCCAATGCCGGAGAGCCATCGGACCCAGCATGATCACGCGACCCAGGTTCGTGCAGTAATCCTGAAGCAGGGGAGGGATCATGAGGGTGCTGACGGCATACTTGTCCCAGAGAGTATAAGCGGCAATAATGATTCCGGTGAGCAGCCCGTATCTCACCGCCAACTTGCGGCTCCCCATGAAACCGCCCGATCCCCCTGACAGGAAGAAAACGCCCGCTGCAACCAGAAACGCGCCCAGGATCGCCAGTGCACTTGGCCTTTCCCCCAGAATCAGAATTGCGACCAGCGTGGATAGGGCGGGTCCGGTTCCTCTGGCAAGCGGATAGACCAGGGATAAATCCCCCACCCGATAGCCTTTTTGGAGGATCAGAAAATAAGCCAGATGGAGCAAGGCGCTGCCAACCATGAATACGAGATGGAGAGGGCCGATATGCGGTTTTTGCCAGAAAAAAACGAAGAGGGTCACAGGGGCATAAAAAACGCATGAGACTGCGGCAAAGAGCCAAACAAAAGCGGCGCCACCTTCCCCGGCCCGTTTGGCGAGGTAGTTCCACGTGGCATGAATGAAGGCGGCCGAGAGAACCAGCCCAAAAGCGAATGCGGTCACTGCGCTCCTATTTCAGCCTTCAACGCCGCGAAATTGCGAAACAGAACACTCTTTGTGGTTATTGACGATATTAATCTGCCTTGTTTTACACGACTACCGCTTTTTCTTCCACAGTTTTCATGTTTTTTGCCTTTCTTCACGGCTTTGTGCGAGATTTTTTCACAGCTTGCTCGAAGTGTTATTCCAATGGACAACTTGTTCTGTTCCGATTTCAGACCTTCATTTGCTTCTTTACAGATTTGATGAAGTGTCCGAATGCTCTATCCTTCTTCCGTTTGTCCAGGTACGACAGCTCATGGTACTCCGACTCCTTCTTGAGCTTTATATAGCTGGAATAGCGGTCTTCAGTCAATGAACCGCCCGTGACTGCGTCCCGGACCGCACAGCCGGGTTCCTGTGTGTGGCCACAATCCGGATAGCGACAATGCAAGGAAAGCTGGACGATGTCTTCAAAGCCCTGGTTGACCCCTTCGCTCACACCGAGAAGGCCCAGTTCTCGCATTCCAGGCGTATCAATCAACATGGAACCTTGATTAAGAACAACTAGCTGGCGGCGCGCAGTCGTATGTATGCCTTCTCCCGTTCCACTAACGGCCTTTGTGTCAAAAGAGTCTTGCCCGATCAGGCGGTTGAGGAGTGTTGTTTTGCCAACCCCCGATGAACCGAGTAGGCAATAAGTTCTTCCCGAGACCAACACCTGCTGGAATTCGTCAAATCCGATGCCCGTGATATTGCTGAGGGCCAGGACGCCGGCTGTAATGTCACTCGACTTAATGGCGGCAAGCTTCTGTTCCAGTTCTTCAGGAGTGATCAAGTCCGTCTTGGTGAGAACAACAATCGGTTCAACACCCCCGTCTGCCGCCATCACCAAGTACCGATCCATCCTCCGCACATTGAAGTCAAAGTGGCACGACTGGACAATGAAAGCGACGTCAATGTTGGCCGCAATCATCTGGAAATCCACCTTTTCACCTGCGGACTTGCGGCGCAGAAGGGTCTTTCTTGGGAACACCTCGTGGATAATCGCTGCAGTGTCGTTGTTGTGATATTGCACTGTCACCCAATCACCGATACACGGCAGGTCAATCGAAGATTCTACCTGGAAATAAAACCTTCCGGCGAGTTCAGCCGGGATTTCCCTGGTTTGATTTCTGATGAGGAATGAGCCACGGTCAACTGCCGATATACGCGCAATGTCCCGGCCCTCTTGACGCAAGTCACTGACCTGCGATTGAAACCATTGGTCGAAACCCATATCACTCAATTTCATCATATGACTTCCTGTCTGTCACCTTTGCCCCTGATAGACGCCACAGCGTGTTTCGATTGTTCCCGATTATTCCTTGGTGCTCGGTGTGAAAGTCCAGGTCCAGCCGGCTTTCTTGTGGATCAGGGATTTCTTGTCTGGAGAGATGCGCAGATTATCCGAATCAGGCAACGACATTCCAAGCATCACCGGCGAGGGCACGACCAGTTCTTCGGGTCGCGTCTTGCTGCTTGCAGGCACGGACTTGCGGTTACCGGTACAAAACTGTGCGACCTCGACAACGGGGTAGGTTGTTTTCACTTGCAGTTCGAGCGCGCCGCCCAAGCCTTGTTTGATCCCCTGAAGTTCGTAGTGTTCGTATTCGCCTTTAATTACCGGCGGCCGATAGAACCAGCCCAAAAGCGAATGCGGTCACAGAGACCCTATCTCAGCCTATTCGATGTGATAGGGCAATTGAAAATTGCCGGCGACGATTCCTGGCACGGTAATGTCTTCATCAAGAGATTCCCAGCGCAAGGCATAACCATTCAAACGCAGGGTTACTTCCTTCAATTTTTCTTCAGGGGCTGTGGCAAGAAGCTTAAAACGACTGACAGGGAAACCAATAATTTATCCTCCAAAAAGGCGTGGTATTCGAAAATAATTCGTTCGATTTGACGGATGCTTTGTGGTGAAACGCCCTTGTTACGCGCCAATCGGATCGGATCAAGCCAGAATTTGCATTCGCCGTTCGGCGTTTCGACATGGATATGAGGTGGTTCATTCCCTTCATCAGAATAAAAATGAAATCTGTATAATCCTATTACGGTTGAGAGCCTGAAGTTCGGCAAAATCCAGATAGGCGTTGACGATTCGATTGAGCATGTCGAGCTCGTCCGGTGTCAAATAATTCTTGGCAATGACGGCTTCGCTTTTGCCTGGTCGACTCCCCATCCAGTGGGTGAGCCCCATATTTTCCTTTTCCGCATCCGCACGTCGATACACGACCTCCGCCGCCGGCCCGCTTCAGCCGTTCATCGTCCATGGCAAAGCCCTTGACGATGTACTCGCGCAGGCGCTGGGTAGCCCAGATGCGAAACTGGGTGCCCCGATGAGATTTTACCCGGTAGCCGACGGAGATGATGACGTCGAGGTTGTAATACTCAATCTGGCGTTGGACTGTTTTTGCCCCTTCAATTTGAACTGTTGCAAATTTTGCAACAGTTGCTTCGTGAACCAGTTCACCCTCATCGAAACTGTTCTTTATATGCCGGGAAATAACGGATTTATTCCGCTGAAACAGCTCCGCCAGTTGGTTAAGGGAGAGCCAGCAAGTCTCACCCCGAAATGCCACTCCAGCCGCGTCTGTCCGTCCTCGGTCTGGTAGAGGAGGAATTCGGCAGGTTCAGGTTCGCTTTGCAATTTGTCACTCATTATGCCGATGCTCCATTGGTAAACAACTCGGCTTGAATCATTCAAAAATACCTTTTTTTCCTTGGACGATGTTTATCATCGTTATCCCTGGGAAGCAGCAATTGGATGGTTACCAGAACTGCTTTTAGAACAAACTGGCACTGTCTTTTGACTGTTACAACACCACTTATGTCTAATCGGCGGACGATTGCCAGAATTCGATCCGGTGCCCTTCCGGATCAATGAGATAAAAAACACGGGCGCCCCAGGGGTGTTTGCAGATTGTTGTTGGCTCTAACCCGACTTTTTGGACATCTGCCCATGTCCTGTCAAGCCGTTCGACTTCCCATGACAGGGTGATGCCTTTGCCGTGGGAGGTTTTGATGGAAGTGCGTTTTTCGTCCGCAATGCTGAGCCTGGACATCGCGTTCAGGGAAAACTCCACAAACCAGTCCGTGGAAAAGCTGACGGACAGCTTCAATTGGTCCCGGTAAAACCGGACCGTTTCTTCCCATTTGCTGCAATAAAGAATCGTATTGGCGGCTTTTATCATGAAATGTCTCTCGTAAAGTGTAAATGGTGAAGTGGCGCAGAATTACATTCCTGGCAGACCCTTTCGTTGGTTCTCACTCATTCGAGATGAGTAGATCCGATGTAAGAACGCCAATAAGCCTGGGGTGCTTCCCCTTGGAGTAAATTGGGATCGAGTAGGTGATCATCCAGGCATCACCACCTCCTTTGTCATAATAGGGCTCACTCCACACGGGCTTACTCGCATTGACAGGCAGAACGTACCAGTCTTGAACCGTGTAGTCGTAGGCGTCTATGAGATTCTTTTCAATGAGCTTCCCCTCGTTCCGATAAACATATGGTGAGGATTTGACCAGCTTATTGTTCTTTTTCACGGGCCCAAAGGCAAAAGCAGCGCCATAGATGTAAGGGTTTTCGCTCAGGTGGCGTGTAAGCAGTGCAATGGCGGACTGAGTGTCCGCAGGCGCTTTCCGGGTGATTTTCTTGCCAAGGACCCAGAGCACATCTTCAACCTGGCTCTTAATGGCTGGCGCAACCTCACGCTTTGGGGCGCTGGGACTTGCTGCATGGGATACACCTATGCCTGCGGTAAGACAGATTAAAACAATGGCACATCCAAGTGACCTTCTTCTCAGGTTCTTCATCATTACCCCTCCTGACGGCCGCCGCAATTTCGCCTTCCTTTGCAGCAGCAATGTTATGCACATCGTTATGATTCTCCACGTCGCGGCACAATACAGATGAAATCAAACGGTTCAGTCCCTGTATTTTTAAAATTGTGAACCTCGTTATCCTTGATAAAAACAAAGTCACCCTTCTGTAGCCGGTGGTCCAGGCCCGCTTCATCCGTGAGTACGCCATTTCCTGCTTCAATTTTCACCAAATGTGAAAAATCGTGAGCATGACGCGGACTGGTTCCGTCAGGTCCAATGCTGAAGTACCGCAATACGATCTCATTTGATCCGTCGCCGGGTCCAATTACGATTTGCTTTTTCACGCTTTCCGACCCATGCATGGCTGTAACCGGGACGGCTCCTAACTTCTTGATAAGCATTGATATCTCCTTTTCTTTTTCTCAAATTGCGCTGTCTATCGGCCGTCGCTCCGTGCGATCCGACCGGAATCAGTGCCTCTGCAAGTGGTCACAATTGACAGAGCAATCCTGGAACATGCCTTCGGTTTTCGAAAGAAATACCTCTGTCGGAATATTACGGATCGTAGTTGTGATGGGAACGATAATTACCTCATCAAGATATTCCAGCACGGACTCTCGTGTCAGGATAACGAAAAAAACAGCCGGAGCGCAGCGATCGGCTGTATTGCCTGGTTCACTTACTTTAGTTTACGAATCTGTTTTTTGAGCTTCTTCACGTCGCTACTATTTATAACCCTTTGTCCAATTCCAATCATCTCAAGAAAAATGGGATTGCGGTCCAATATCTTCCACTGTTCCGAAATATCATCAAGTAAAGGAAATTTTTCTTCTTCTTTCGATAAACCTTCTGTTGAATCTATCTTTACGCGATTACTATCATAATGTGCACCACCAAGCTTGTTGGCTACGTATTTTATTACTTCACGTTTATTGATTCGTGCCTTTCCATAAATAAAACTGATTTGTGATAAGAATGAATCTATACTTAAGGGGATACTACTGATAGACAATCTTTTACTTTCATCGTAATTTCTTTTCACTTCTTCTGCTGACAACGCACGATTCATATGCCGCACACTCTCAATAAAACCATTACTAATTTTTGCACCAGCCGACATAAAGAACGTAGTTGACTCTATATCCGGTATATTTTTCTCTAATGAACTTTCAGGAGTTAAGATTCTAATGCGTTGATTTAACATTGCACCTGCTACTTTTAGTTTTCCATCTACAAGCAAGTATCGCAAGGTTGGAGAATTGCGTCTAATTGCATCATCTGAAATATCACCTCCCCATTCTTTTTCAAGGAAGATAAGATCTTCAAGCNGAAGATAAGATCTTCAAGCACTGTTTGAAGGAGTTTACGGTCGACAGAAAATTGGGGTTCAGTCATTATATTTCCTACAGGTGAACGAAAAACTAAGCTGCGCCCCACCGAACTTGCCGAAGCTGAACGGACGTTCTCGGCGTCAGCTTGAGTGCCTTGTTAGCAAAATAGCTCAGCTATGAATCTTTATTGATTCTCATCTTCCTCTTCAGTGAGTGCTAATTCCCTTAATTCATCAATGAATTTCTTTGCTTTTTCTTCGCTCAGTTTTTCTAAATCTTTGAGTGTATCAGCAGTCCTAATGACGGCATTTAGCATTTCAACATTCTTGCAGTACGAATCCAAGACTGTACTTGCAATGTAAGAAATTGCGAAGAATACTCCCCTTAGGTCGTCAACACCTCCATCTGTTTTTATCTTTCTCTCTATATACATATCCTTCATCTTGGAAATGATCTTCTTGTCATCGAGATCTTCAAGAGAATCAATATTGATATCATGGGCAAATGCGTTTCTCGTCTGACGTATGATTTCGGCCGCTCGAATAATGTGGCTTGGAACCAATTTTAAGGCTTTAAGTAACTTAATCTTGACGGAGAATGTAAAGTTATCGGCCTCTTTGCATAACGAATTATAGCCTGGTATAAAAGACCTCAGAACTTTGTCGACATAATATTCCGTTGTGAGCGCAGATACTAGCGATAGCGACCTTTCATCACCAGCTTTTGCAGACTTCTGCAACAACCCTTTTGCATCTGTGTTCGATTCTTGTACCGGAAATGGCCTTTTGAATAGAGCAGCCTCTTCGCCCTTTCCATAGAAATACCATTCCATTACTTCGCTAAGTTTCATTGGATGTCCCCTTTCTGATTTCGTTTAAACGAAATCAGGCTGATTCTGTGTTGCGCAAAACAAAACGGCTTCGCTTGTCCAATACCCACAAATGCTAATGCGCCATTTGTTAATAGTTGCTGATTGGGCTTGCTAACAAGTGGTTATATCATTTCTGTATATCTACTGGTTTTATATGATAAACAGAAAAAAATATGGCTTTGGAACTACAATTCAAAAAAAACCCAGTTGGTTGGGTTTCACCCAATAAATTGGATAAAATCATCAATTGCTGAATACAATTTATTTTACAGACAATTCTGTATAATACATCAGGATATCTTGTCAATTTGATTTTTCTGAAATGGATATAGCAGGAATTCGCAATGAATTACATTTGGCTTGACAAGTGTAACGTTACGATTTACATCATACTCCATGATAAAAACATTTGCCGATAAAGCAACTCAAAAGCTATTTGTGCAGGGCAAAACAAAAAGCCTTCCTTCGGATTTGAGTCGAAGAGCCATAAGGCGATTGGAATATATCCATTTGGCAACATCACTGAATGACCTCAAGGTACCTCCCAGCAATCGATTGCATGCACTTAAAGAAGATAGTGAAGGCAATATTCAATTTCAATCAATGATCAATGGCGAATCTGTTTCAGATTCATTGAGGGTGACGCATACGATGTCGAAATTACAGATTACCATTAAGGAACAATACCATGTCTATACCAAACACCACAAAACGAGAAATTTCCCCGACATCTCCCGGTGAGATGCTCAGGGAAGACTTTATGCCTGACTATGGCTTGACAACAGCATCTTTGGCGGGGGCTTTGGGTGTTTCGCGTCAGACAATCAACGAAGTGTTAAGAAACAGACGCGCTATCACCCCTGTCATGGCATTAAGGCTTTCCCGCCTTTTTGGAAATTCTCCTGAATTCTGGTTGAATGCTCAGCATAAAATCGATTTATGGGAATCCGAAAAACGCTTTGAAAATGAACTCAATAGAATACAGATGCTCCATGCGGCTTGATTGTGATGAATACAAGCTCTTCTTCCTGCAGCACACCAGCAGATATTGGCTTTTTATGGCAAGGCCTCGGGTTTTAAGATAAGAAAGTACATGTCCCCCCGGTGCTGAAGGTGTCCGGCGGCCAGTTCCGCGTAGGGACCATTGCCCCAGAAGATATCGGCCCGGCCCGGGCCGGTAATGGCGCCGCCGGTGTCCTGGTTCAGCGCAAATCTTCCGAATTCTTCCCAGGCTCCGAGCTGACCCGCTTCAGTCATGACGGGTTTTTGCGTTTGAATATACACCAGGGCTGCGGGCGGAAATATTTTTTTGTCAACGGCAATCGAGCGGCCAGGGGTCAGCGGCACATTCAGATTTCCCAGGGGGCCATCTGTTTCGATTTTAAAAAAAACATAGCTGGGATTGGCGCTTAAAATTGCTTCCTGGTCTTCGGGATGGGATTTCAAATAGGCGCGAATGGCCTGCATGGAGATTTCCGATCTGGGAATTTTTCCCTGATCGATTAGAACCTTTCCGATGCTCCGGTAAGGATGCCCATTGGTGGCATGGTAATGGACGTTCAGGGTTTTGCCCTGATCCAGCAGTATTTTCCCGGACCCTTGAATATGCAGGAAAAACAGATCCACCGGATCACCGACCCAGGCCAGGGCCTGGCAATAAGATCGTCGGGCCGGCTGTAAATGGGATAGCGATAAAGAGCCGTTTCCTTAAGGCTTCCCTTTAACAACGGCTCATAATAGCCTGTAAAAAGAACTTTTTCTGAAAGCCCTGAAGCCCGGTAAACATCAAAAGCCCTTCGAACCATTTCATTGATGCGATCCGCGAAGGGTCGGGTTTGAATGAATTCCTGAAACACCTCAAGAGAGCGGATCAGATGGGCCGCGGAGTAAGAATCCGTGCCAAAGGCAAAGGCGCGGTCCCGGGGAAGTTTTTTTAAATACGCCAGACTCATTTGAATGCAGCGATTCAGCCCCTCATAATTCAAATCATCAGATAGAGCCGGATATGCCGAAGGGGACAGTTTGACAAGGGCCGGCGGGGTTTCAATAATGGTCGGGGCTTTGACGGGCGCACAGCCGGACAGGAGCAGGACTATCCCCAGAACCAAACGTGACAAATTTATCAAAACGCCTGGTTTGATATTTTTTTTGACAACCCCCTTTGTCTTCATTCCGCATCTCCTTGGACGATCTGAACCGGTCTTTTTTCCACCAAAGCCCCATTGGCCAGATTCGCACTGCCTTTTGCCGAGACGCCAAGATCCGTGAATCTTCGGCAGACGGGCAGCACCCGCTTTTCATATGAGCCGACCAGTTGATTATAGGTGGCAACGCAGCGGTCGATGTCCTTTCCCAGATGATGAAAATGGCCGGCCATGATGCAAAGCCGGTCGTAGAGTTCGCAACCCATGCGATGAATTTCGCGGGCATTGGCCTCGCCGGCTTCCTGGCGCCATCCGAAGGCGATGGTTTTTAACAGCGAGATCAGCGTGGTGGGCGTTGCCAGAATCACCCCTTTCGCCGCGCCGTATTCAATGAGGTCCGGGGCATGGGAAAGGGCTGCGCTGAAAAAATTTTCTCCGGGAATAAAGAGCACCACGAACTCCGGAGACGGCTGAAACTGTGCCCAATAGGTTTTTGCCGCCAGTTTCTGGATATGGGACTGAACCTGCCGGGCGTGGGTTTCCAGCAGCCGGCTTCGGTCCGCGTCGGTTTCCGCTTCCAGGGACTCCAGATAGGCGGAAAGGGACACCTTGGCGTCTATCACGATCCGGCGCTGGCCGGAAAGGGTGACGATCATGTCCGGCCGAAGCAGCCCTTCCTCCGCGGCCACGGAATTCTGCTCGACAAAATCGCAGCGATCCGCCATGCCGGATATCTCCGCCACCCGCTTCAGGGTCATTTCTCCCCACCTGCCACGCACATGGGGAACCCGGAGCGCCTTGGCCAGATTGCCGGTTTCCTGGTGAAGAATGGCCTGGGTATCGATCAGGGACCGTATCTGTTCGGAAAGCCCGCCGTAGGCGTTTTGCCGTGACCTTTCCATTTCATGAATGTTGTGGTCATAACGATCCAGCGTGTCTTTCAGGGGCTGGACGATCAGGGAGGCGATTTCCGAGCGGTCTTTTACTAGAGACTGGTAATAGCGAAAACTCAGCCTGGCTCTGGACAAAAACCAGCCTGCCAGAAAACCGATAATAAGACCTGCCGCGGCGCCGCCGGAAAAAATGAAGAGAGTCTGGGTATTCATGAGGACCGGGTGAAAGCGCCGCTTTTTCCGCCGGCCTTTTCCAGAAGGCAGATATCGGATATCGTCATTTCCCGGTCGGTTGCCTTGCACATATCGTAAATGGTCAGGGCCGCAACGGATACGGCCGTCAGGGCCTCCATTTCGACTCCCGTCTGATCGATGATGCGTACAGAGGCTTCGATCCGGATGGTGCTTTTTTCCAGGTCCGGAAAAAAGTCGATCTGGGCATGCTTGATGTTCAGGGGATGGCACATGGGAATCAAATCCGATGTGCGCTTGGCCCCCATGATGCCGGCGATGCGGGCGGTCTCCAAAACATTGCCTTTTTTCGCCGTCTGGTTCTGAATCATGGCAAATGTTTCGGGCTTCATGGCGATGGTTCCTTGAGCAACAGCAATTCTCAGGGTTGGCGGTTTATCCGATACATCTACCATCCGCACCCGGCCTTGTGAATCGATATGAGTAAAAGAAGACATACGCGTTTCTCCTGATAGGATTTGAAATGGGGAAAATTTCATGAACCGTAATCTGATGGTAATTCAGATCAGGAGGATGTGACAAGTTTTTTTTTACATATCCTGAAAGAGAAGATTTTTGATAACCTGAAACATCCATGTTATACTCACCGCCATGATTCCACAATCACAACAAAGAAGGATATTCCCCATGCTTGAATCCCTTCGGGACAGGATCGCGGGCCAGGTGTTCACGGATCCGATTCGGACCGGACTGCTGTCCACGGACGGGAGCATTTACCGGATCAAACCGGCAGCCGTGGTGTATCCGGCATCAACGGGCTTTCGGTCCACCCCCGCGGGGCCGGCAGCGGTCTGTGCGGATCCGCCCTGGGAAACGGCATTGTTCTGGATTTTTCAAAATTCATGAACCGCCTTCTTGAACTCGATACCGAAAACAAGTGGATGGAATGCGAGCCCGGATACCGACTGGGAGAGCTGGACGCAGCGCTTAAGGGAAAGGGGCTTTTCTTTCCGCCAGACCCTTCCAGCGGCGAATTCGCCACGTTTGGCGGCATGTATGCCACCAATGCCAGCGGCGCGCATTCGGTGAAATATGGCAATGTCGCCGATTACATTCTGGATGCGCAGGTGGTGCTCGGCACCGGCCAGGTCGTTCTTCTTTCCGATATTTTGAACACCCCTCACCAGATGCTTTCCGGACATTTTCAGGAAATTTTCGGTCTTTATGCTCGAAATCTGGCGGATATCGAGTCCGCTTATCCGGACATCCGGTGCAATACCTCGGGGTATAATCTGAGGGGGCTGGTCAGAGACGGGCGCCTGGACCTGACCCGGCTGTTTGCCGGCGCGGAAGGCACGCTGGGAATTGTCACCCGGCTGAAATTCCGGCTCCTGCCCAAACCTGCTCATGACGCCCTGGTAGTGGCGTTTTTCACCGACAATCTCTCATCCGCACGCGCGGTTCAGGAAATACTGCCGCTTGGGCCTTCCGGCATTGAGATCATGGACAAATCCCTGCTGAATCTGGCCAGGGAACATGATCCCCGTCTCAAAAGCCATATTCCGGACGGCATCGACAATGTCCTTTTAATCGAATTCGATTCACAAACTCCTGAACCCTGCATGGAGCTCTGTCATCAGGCCCGGCAGATTCTTTTATCCCGTGGATATACGCAAAACTCCCATATCGCCGTCACCGCCCTGGAAAAGGAAAATTTCTGGGCAGTTCGAAAGGCCGCGGTCCCGATTCTCTATAAACTGAAAGGCGACAAGAAAATCCTGGCCTTGATTGAGGATGCGGCAGTTCCTACCGACAGGCTGGTGGACTATTTCCGGGGAATTTATGCGATTCTGAACCAATGCCAGGTCTCTTTTGTGGTCTACGGACACATTGCCAAAGGGCTGCTGCATACCCGGCCCCTGTTGAACCTGAAAGACCCGGATGACGTCAACAAGCTGAAACCCATCGCCGATGCGGTGTTTGATCTGGTCCATTCCCTTGGCGGCGCTGTTTCCGGAGAGCATGGGGATGGCAGGCTTCGGAGCGCTTACATCCGGCGCCAGTATCCGAAGATCTTTCCGCTGTTTCTGGAAATCAAGCGCCTGCTGGACCCCGAAAACCGCTTGAATCCGGATATCATTACATCCGACAATCCGAATCAATTGGCAGAAGACCTTCGCTTTGGGCCGTTCTATCAAGCCACGGACCTGCCGGAAAAACATCTGCTATGGCCGGAAGGTTTCGTGAATGAAATCGAAAAATGCCACGGCTGCGCCAAATGCACCACCGGCACATCCGCCACGCGCATGTGCCCGGTTTATAAAGTCACCCGGGATGAATCCGCTACTCCCAGAGCAAAGGCCAATATTCTGAGACTTTTGATCAGCGGCGCTATTGATAGCTTGTGGAAGCTGTTTTCACGAATGCCCTTCCGGTGTCAATATCCCCAAAATGGCCATGGAGGCTCGATCAGCGGCTATTTCTCGATTTGGACCCACCTTTCATGAAAAGCTGGTCGTCGGCATCGAGCGCACAGGAAAGGCCGCGGGAAAATTCTCCGGCCTGCTGATGCCGTTTCTGGACATACCGGCGGTCAAAACTTTGGGAGAAAAGCTCACCGGCATCGCTTCGCGCCGCAGCCTGCCGCCTTTTGCCAAGGAATCTCTTTTTGAGCAAATCCCTTTGAACTCCGGCAACGGATCGCCAAGGATTCTCTATTTTGCCGGATGTTACGCCGGCTACCTGCGGCCATCGATCGGAAACGCCACAATTTCGGTAATGTCCTCGATGGGAATGACCGTGCTGATCCCGAAACAGCACTGCTGCGGGCTACCCATGCTGGCAAAAGGCATGATCCAGGATGCCCGGAAAAGCATCGAGGCGAATTTCTCAAGTTGGGGCCGGCTGATCGCATCCGCCGATTATCTCGCGGTTTCCTGCTCTTCCTGCGGCCTGGCGCTGATGCAGGAATGGAGTTTTCTGGAAGATTCTGTCTTTGTGCAAACCGTCCGGAAAAAACTGATTCACATCAGCCGGCTGATCAACCACTATTCCGGTCGGCTGCGAACCGAACCGTCCCAAATACGCCTTTTTTATCACGCTCCCTGTCATTTAAAGGCCCAGCCGGAGTCCGACAGTTCGATGCAAATGCTCCGGGGCCTCAAGGGCGCCGTTATCGAGAGTCCCGCCACCCATTGCTGCGGCATGGCCGGCGCATTTGGCTACGAGCAAGAGCACCATGCGGCCTCCATGCAAATGGCCGAGCTCAGTTTATTGCCGGCGGTGCGCAATGCCACCGATGCCATCATCGTAGCCGATGGCACCAGTTGCCGTCATCAAATATGGG
>JAPLJE010000392.1 GCA_026388755.1 Deltaproteobacteria bacterium
GGCTTCGGCATGACCGAATCCACGCCGGTCACCCACATCAACCCCTTTGCCGGCAGCAAGCGCAAAGTGGGAAGTATCGGTCTTCCTATTCCCTGCACGGAATCCAGGATCGTCGATCTGATTTCCGGCACCACCGACATGCCGGTGGGCGAAACCGGAGAGCTGATTGTTCGCGGTCCCCAGGTCATGAGAGGCTATCTGAACAAACCCGATGAAACCGCTCAGACCATTACCGACGGCTGGCTGCACACCGGAGATATTGCCATGATGGATACGGACGGCTATTTCTTCATCGTGGACCGGAAAAAAGACATGATTATCTGCGGGGGCTACAACGTGTATCCACGGGATGTTGAAGAAGTGCTTTTCAGCCATCCCAAGGTTCAGGAAGCAACGGTCATCGGTATTCCCCATCCCACGCGGGGAGAAAGCGTCAAGGTCTTTGTGGTATTAAAAAGCGGACAAACCGCAACTGAAAATGAACTGATCGAATACTGCAAGGGAAACCTGGCTGCATACAAGCTGCCGACCAGCATTGAATTCCGGGCCGATCTGCCCAAAACCAATGTCGGTAAGGTACTGAAGAAGGACCTGCGAACGGAAACACTAAAAAAAGGGTAAGTACGTCAGAAAAAAGGGGCGATTCTCTCAAATCGCCCCTTTGCCCGAGGGTCACACCTTCAACCTCTGGCCGTTTCCGTCATCTGGCTTCTGACCCCCGCCCTCCTTCATCCTCCAAAAGACGCTTCGGGAATTTCCACCGCGGCACCGCAGGAGTTCATGATGGCCTTCATCTTTCCGTAAGTTACGGGCAGAACCGACTGAATGAAATATTCCGCGCCTCTGACCTGACCTTCATAGAACGCCGCATTCTTGTTCTTTTCGGCTGCGGTCCGGCGGGCTTCGGGGTCAAAGCCCCCGGCCAGTTTTTCCAGAAGCGGCGCGGCAATTGATGCCCGCCACAGCAGCATCCATGCCATTACCACATCGCCGGCGACCTCAAGGAAGGGATGCGCATGGGCAAAGGCGGTCATAACCTGGGGAGACATGGCCGTTGCGCCCAGATGCATGGCAACCTCGCCAAGCTTGTTAACCGCGGCTTCCAGTTTTACAGCATACGCTTCGATGCCGGCAATTCCCTTTGCCGCGGCAATGGTTTTCTGCATTTCGCCGAAAAGATCCATGACCGGTTTTCCTTTTTTCATTCCCAGCTTTCTGCCCAGAAGGTCCATGGCCTGAATGCCGTTGGTGCCCTCATAGATCATGGTGATGCGGCAATCCCGCATGAGCTGCTCCATCGGGTATTCCTTGATATAGCCGTACCCGCCGTAAACCTGAACGCCGTGGCTGCAGACTTCAAAGGCTTTGTCGGTGATATACCCCTTGGCAATCGGGGTCAGGATCTCGACCAAGCCCTGATATCTGGCTTTTTCATTTTCATCGTCCGTGGTGGCGATCTTGTCCGAACAATGCCCCACGTAGTACAGGATGCTTCTCATACCTTCCACATAGGATTTCATGATCATGAGCTGGCGCCGGACATCCGGATGCTGAATGATCGGCACCGATGGCGCATTCTCATTCATGGACTGAAGCAGATTCTTGCCCTGTTTCCTTTCCCTGGCGTAGTTCAAAGCATTCATATAGGCAGAAGATGCGCAACTGAAGCCCTGAAGACCCACAAGAAGGCGGGCTTCGTTCATCATCAGGAACATGGCCTTCATGCCCTTGTTCTCTTCGCCAAGCAGCGTTCCCCGGCATTTTCCCTTTCCGCCAAGAGTCAGAGAACAGGTGGAATTGCCATGAATCCCCATTTTCTCCTCAATGCCCGTGCAAACCACGTCATTGAATTCTCCCATGCTGCCATCGTCATTGACCCAGATTTTGGGCACCAGGAACAGCGATATGCCTTTGGTGCCGGCAGGCGCGCCGACTATACGCGCCAGAACCGGATGAATGATGTTATCCACCAGGTTGTGCTCTCCGCCGGAGATAAAAATCTTGGCACCGGTAATAGAGTAGGTGCCATCATCATTTTTGACGGCGGTCGTGGTCAGCGCTCCCACGTCGGATCCGGCCTCTGGCTCGGTCAGGAGCATGGTCCCGGCCCATTCACCGGTGTACATTTTTTTCAGAAAAAGCTTTTTCTGCTTTTCGGTCCCGAATTCCTCAACCAGTTTGCCGGCGCCATGCGTCAGTCCGGGATACATCATGAAAGCAAAATTCCCGCCAACCAGATAATCTCCGGCAGCCAGAGAAACAGTCCTGGGCATTCCCTGCCCTCCCCACTCCGGATCTTCCGGCATCGCTACCCATTCACCTTCCTTGATCAGATCATATACCCGATGGAAGGACTCTGGCACGGTAACCACGCCGTTTTCCAGTTTGCAGCCTTCTTCATCTCCAATCTTCTGGGTCGGAAGCACTTCCTTGATAGCCAGATTTCTGGCTTCGGATATGATCAGATCCACTGTCTTTTTATTAAAGTCGGCAAATTTTTCATGTTTGCTGAGCTCTTCTACATGAAGCTGTTCAAACAGAACAAAATCCACATCTCTTCGATCTGCAATAGGCTGTGCCATGGATAGTATCTCCTTATGGGGTTATTAATTATGAATAAGAATTTTAAAAATTTGTGAGAAAATATCTTTCATGCATGGACAATGACCGCAGGCCAAAGCGGTTACCGGATATTGCCAATGCCCCTGACAAACAAATCAATTAACGGATCCGCCATGGATACCAGATCGTATTTGCCGCCGGAATGCAGCCAGTTATTGATGGTTTCATCCACGGCTCCCACGATAAAGCGTTTGACCAGGCTCAGGTAAAGATCCTTTCTCATGCTGCCATCCGCCTGACCCTGCTCAACGATCTCGGATACAATATCCAGATACATCTTGGACATCTCACGAATCTGGGGCTCGACGGATCGGCTGTTCTGATGCGTTTCAGCCTGATAGACAATGGCCATGTTCTTGTCGCGCTGAAACTCTTCCAGATGTCTGCGGACTAGATTTCGAAGTTTTTCAATTGCATTGTCCGCATTTGACACTTCTTCTCGAAACAGATCAAATACCTGCTTGGCCTTGTATGAAAAAAACTGAACCAGGATATCATCCTTATTTTTAAAATATAGATAGATCGTTCCATCAGCCACTCCCGCTTCTCTGGCAATCTGGGAGATGGTGGACTGATAGAATCCCAACTCAGCAAATACCTTGACCGCTGCTTCGAGGATGCGTTGGTATTTGTCATTATTTTTGTCTCGGGTACTGATAACAGCCTCCTTAATCCTTTCCAGGTAAATTCATGAATGAGTATTCATTCATTTATCAAAACAGGTCTTCAATAGTCAAGTAAAAATGTAAAATTAAACAAAATGGCTTCTGATTTAATGAATGAGTCATCATTCATACTATCGAATTCCGGGTTTTTTCTTGACACAATGACGGGTAGTTTCCTATAGTTGCTTAAAAATGATCCTCAGGAAGCTCTGGTCACCAGCTCATGGCAGTCGGAAAAGGAGTGGGAATCCTGGCTCCATCACCCTGAAAGGGCAGTGATTCAGGATCAGATCGATTCATTGATTGAAAAAAAAACAGAATATCGAATCTATACGAATACCTGATGCAAAAAAAACTGTTTTGTCCGTATTGCGGCTTGAGATTGAGTAAAAAATTTTATGAAAACCGGGACCGGCTGTTCTGCAGCCATTGCAATGATCCCATTTACGAAAATCCGATTCCTGCGGCCTGCCTGGTTGTAACAGACGAC
>JAPLJE010000034.1 GCA_026388755.1 Deltaproteobacteria bacterium
GACAGTATCCGGTCGGTAGCGGTGCATGTAGATGAGCGCGTTGAAGCTACCCTTTGAGCTCGAAAACAACCAGTAGATGGGCCGCTTTTTGTAGCGGCGCACGTGATCGTTGTAAAAGTCCTTAAGAAAATATTTGCGGATGTCCTTGTCCAGGGCTTTTTCGATAAATTCAAGGTTGGCCTCGTAATGTTCATCGCCGAAAGTGATATGCAGGAAGCGCTGAAATCTCTCCACGATATCATCTGTAAACCAGTCGCCATCGAGAACCGGAATGACATTATCCTTGTCGGGATGAAACATGATTTCAGTTTGGGAAGTTATTCCTGTTTGATTTTTCCATTCCTCAAATTTCTTGTTGTAGTCTTCAACGGTTTCACCTTGATTCGCAAGGACAAGGCCTGGCATGTCAAGCGAGTATCTTCCGAACATACAGCCAACAGAATAACTGATGAATTCCTTCATCGTATCTTCAAGAAGTCGAACCTCCATTGCCTTCCACTTCTCACTCCCCACTTCACACTCATCAACGCCATAGCGGTAATGCGGATTGCAGGTCATTGTGATTTCTTTGATTGGCACCTCGGGCGTCAGCTCATCCTGCAAGCCATATGCTTCGATGAAAATACGGTTGTTATCTTCTTCAAGACGCTGCATTTCCAGTGTCATATCCGTGGGCTGGCGGTAATCGGTGTGAAGAAGTGGAATGCTGGTTAGTTCCCAGGATAACTCGAATGAATCCCAATCCACTTTACTTAGACATATAGATTTTTTAACATCTTCGCAAACGCTATCTTCGTATCTGAAAGGCAATTTGCCAACCGGACCTTCATGAAAATCAAGGGTTGGAGAAACTGCCTTAAGGAAGTTGTTTACAAGTTTAGAGTTGCAATACCCTAAAGCACTATAAAGAATCCCTTCGTTTTTTGGAAAGCACATGGCACCTTTTGTTTCGAACATGTGGCCTTGAGGCGAATACCTCATTGATAAGTTGGAACTCGAAATTGCTGACCATGTTAGCCCTTTTTGAAAATAGAAATTTTGATTTTGAGGGCGAGATCGCAGTTTGCCATTCTCATCAGAGAAGGCTTTAATTTCTTCTCCATCCCTATGCCAATGCACAACGAAATAATTGTTTCCAAACCACTTTCTGAATTCGCCTCCTTTATTGCAAGGAAACCATTTCAAATCAGACTCAGTAGCCGCATTTCTGTCTGAAAATTCAAATCCAATAGTATTTATCTGTGGCTCAAACCAAAAGCGCATAAATCTATCGTTATTCCCGGTAGCAAGACCCTGTTTCGTTGGTGCAGAGTTTGCCAGCGGTGGAAACGTATCAAAAATCGCTCTCACCTTATCACTTACCCAATATGCAATTGGGCTTCCAGGGATTTTCTTGATGTCGGTAGCGGAGGCACGGAAGAGCCAGCCGCAATTTGGATTTCTTATTGCCTCTAATGTTATGACAGATTGGCGATCTGCACCATAAAAACTCGTTAAATCGACATAAGCGCCACGATAGTCAGGCAATTTTTGACGGAAAAGAGTAAAACCGCAAATCGGAACAAAGGCAGATTCGAAAAAAGCATGATATTCTGGACGAACCAGTGTAGTAATTGTATTTTCGTTCAGAATACGGGAACGTAGTTTTTCATATGAACTAAGGAACATCCACGTAAATGGGGTCATTAGCCCCATGAAGCCACCTCTTGAAACTAAATCCATGATTCGTTCAACAAATACCGCAAACAAGTCTGACTTGCTGTTGGGATAATTGTCCTTTACCCACGATCCCAGCCGCCCATTCATTCCCTTGCCACCCATATACGGCGGGTTGGCAATGACCACATGGTATTTTGGGCTGAGGTAGTCGGCCTGCCGTAGCGCTTGCAGCACTTTCTTATGGGTCCTGATGAGGAATATTTGCCCAGAAACATTTTTCGCTTCCAGGATTTTCAGCATGCTATTCACATCGGTCACTTTAGGGCGAATCAGAGAACCGAAGTTGTCTGCTTCTTCAAACTGGCGCAAGGTGGTTTGTAGAGGTGCGGTGAATAGATCCCAGCCGATAAAATCCATGTAGTCCTTCAGCTCGGCCTCTTCGAAGTGGATGTTCTCCAACACGCAGATATTGGGTGCTACTTTCTTGCTGAAAAAGCGGCGCTGCTTGGCGCGGGCCTTCATGGTCAGGGCAAAGGCAGCGAGCTCCCCGGCGCGTTTGTCAATCTCGATGCCGAAAAGATTGTTTTCCAGAATCAGGCGAGGAATCTCCGTTGCCTCGTAGCCTTCCTCTTCGTAGATGAAATAGAGGATATCAAAGGAATAGACCAGCATGTGGGCGCTTCCACATGCCGGATCACAAACCTTGATTTCTTCCGGTTTACTGATTTTCAGGAAGTCTGTTTCGGGTGTTTCCGGTTTGATATAGTATGCCATCTTTTCCGCAAGACGGGAGTTGGGCCGGTTCAACATCCAGAGCCGCCCCAGGGAATTCTCGACCAGATACTTCACAATCCAGTGCGGGGTAAAGAGCTGGGTGGCCGCCGGGATGTTCTCCGGGGTGATCTTCTTGTTCTTCTTCAGGCCGTCGAAGACCTCATCCTTCTTCTCGGAGATATAGAACTGGTAAAGCCAGCCGATCACCTCGACATCCTGACAGGCATCGGGCGTCATGGCCTCGCGGGTATAAGCCAGGATGGAGTTGCCGGAGAGCAGGTCGTCCGGCATCAGCAGTTCCGTATAATCGGCGATCTTTTCAAACAGGTAGTCCATGGCCTTGTGGTAGTCATTACAGGCAGCAACCACCAGCAGCCGATAAGCTTCAGCCTGCGGATCACGACTGGGCGTGGTGCCGTTCAGCAGGGCAAAAATCTGCTGCCGGGTCTTCTCGGGCACCATGTCTTCGTCGATATGGCCCATCTTGGCCTCTGCCAGAATCTCGGGCTGAAACTGCCCCTCGGCGGGAGATACCACACCGATGCGGGTGTAGCGGTTTACATCCATAAATCGCAGGGCGCAGAAGCGGTTGAACCAAGTGTAGGCGACTTTCTCGATCACCTGATCCCTGCCATGAGCCTTGATCTGCGCTGCAAGATCTTCTACCGCCTTCGGTTCTTCACGCCGGGCCGCACTGTCTTCGGCAAGGACCTGCTGCAACTTGCCCGAGACCTGTTCGATTAGGCTGCGGCGGGCAAACTGAGCAAATTTTTTCAGCTTTGCGGTTTCCATCTTAATCCTTATTTACGGACTCAGAACCTGACAAATTTTTATAGCTTTCCAGATAAAGATTCTGGGTGCGTTATCGGTCGGGGATAGCAGAAAAATGCCTATCCCATCAAAATAATTATCTAAAAGCTATAGCGTATGAACGTTCTATACACGTTTCTACACACATGTGCGTAGACATTAACACACATGTGTGTAGATTACCTGTTTCGTGTGTAAACAGCATGACGCATTTTTCCTTTTTGAATGATCTTGCCTTCTGCCTGAAGACGTTTAAGCAGATGGTAAGCCCTTGATAAGCTCAAGTGGCACAGATTGGCCACATCGGCTCGCGTGATAGAACCGTGATCGTCGATAAAGCCTATCACCATCTGTTCCTGCTGGATGGGGTAACTGTGGTTTCCGGTTTCTGCACGGAAACGGCAAGATCAGCGGTGGATTGGCGATGTTCTTCGCGCAGTCGAGAGAGAATAATCAGACTGTCGATGGATATGGCGCTTCCGGTCTTTTCTTCCTGGTGCAGGATCATCTTGAGAAAATCCGGATCGGCGTCGGCACTGAACATCTGAACGGTCACTGTGGATCTATCCGACATGCTGTAGTCCGGAGAGGGGCGTCCGTAACGCAGCATCCCTTCATATATGCGGTCAATACCACGACCGGTTCGCTCTGCCAGGCCAATACGTTTGATGATATCAGCCAACTGTGGATTGCGGGAGCGAGGTGCGACCAGGAGAAGATTTTGAATGGTTACGCCCTCTACAAAGCCTCCTGGGCTGGAAATAGACAGTCCAGTATCATCCAGTTTTACATGCACCGCCCCCAGTCTCGAATAATCCCGATGAACCAGCGCATTGACAAATGCTTCACGAAATGCCCGCCGATCAAAATTCGGAATGGGGACACGAAAAAGGCCCACTTGAATCTCTTCTTCTTCCACTCGGGCCTTGAAAAGCTGCTCAACCTCTTCGAAGGTTTGAAGCAGTGGCTTGCGGAAAAATTCGTTTACCCGGACATTGGTGCCGTGAAGCACCTGAAAAGCCACTTCATGGGCAGGAATCAGACGACGAAGGTCTGCCTCTTTGCCGAGCAAAAGCATACCTGCAAAAGTCGGCCGGGAGTCACCATCAACAGTGGTCGTCAAACCGAGCGCGCCATCCAGCTCATTGTCGGCCAGCGGCAGCAGCGATTGGTCGCCCCCATATTTTCGGATGGCTTCACGGATGCGGTGCCGTTCAAGTGGATTCAAGTCCTCTACCGTGAAGCTATCAATGACCATGGCCGAAGGATCGGTCAATCCCATGGACGACTGTCTCTGGATAAATTCATGAGGATAGAACGGTACGGCTTCAGGCTTGCCATTGGCCATCAGGCGCCGGCGCTGCAGCAGTCCGTCGGAAGTCGATACCAACTGCCGGGACTTGGGTACCGTGATTCGGGCGACCCTTCGGCTCTCAACCTCTAACCGCTCAACCCTGACAGAAATCGACGGATTGGTTTTATTGGCAATCAATGCTGAAAGCCCGGTGATGCTTTCGTGGTTCGGATGCAGGCCGGTGATCCTGCCGTCATCTTCCACGCCGAGCAGCAAATCGCCGCCATCGGTATTCGCCATCGCCACAACGGCAGCCACGAGTTCCCGATCCGGCAGGCACTTGGAATCGCTCTTGAACTCCAGCGTCAGGCTCTCTCCCTGCTGGATCAACTTCATAATTTCGTGTTCATTCGTGTTCATTTGTGGTTCCTAAATCTGAATCCTTTTCCCGCCGCGGATTTCCGAAAACAGCGCTTTCCGCATGGAGTCCAGGTAACGCTCCACATCGGACTCATCGGCAAGCCAGGCCTTATCAAAGGGGATCGGGATGGATTTTAGATTTTTCATTTTAATCACTGGTGCAGGTGGTTTTTCACTGACAAAATCTTTTTTTGTGTAGTCAGTAAGTCCCGTGACTGGCGATCCGTGTTCATCAGGGGCCATCTGTCGCTCACTTAGCTTTACCAGAAGCTTCGGGTAGTCCGTCTCCTCGAAGCGTCGCAGCGTATCGCGAATCACGGCAATCAACTTTTGCCGCTCCACCGACTGGGTAAACTCCGTGAATGGCCGGGTGATCTGTCCCTGCTGTTCCAAAGCGAGGCCGGTAAATTCAGCCATGCCACACAGCCGATCCTTAAGCGCCTGGGCGGCATCCCTGGCTATGGATATCTCTACTTCGATCTGTGCCGTTATTTTTTCCTGCAGGGTGTCAACCAGGATCTTCACCTGCTGCATGTGGTTTCCCTTGAAACATTCCGGATCAGCCAGCACCCTGATCAAGTCACTATCCGTCAGTAAACAGCCATCAGTGCCGTTCTGCTGATAACTGATAACTGATGGCTGATGGCTGATATAATGAAAGTTCGGCTCCTGCACCTGAATAAATTTGCGGGCGTTCTCGAAGATGTCTTTTTGTGGGCCGCTCATGAATTTGCGGATCGGATCGATGACTTTCTCCTTCAGATCCAGCAATGCATCTTCCTGGCTTACCAAGCCGGTGATATGCCAGGTGTAGGGTTTGCTGCTCAGCCCCTTCAGCTTTTCAATCACCGGGGTCAGCGCATTCAGGAAAGGATATCGCGATGACTGCGAAGCCAGAGGCTCCAGTTGATGGATCATTTCCAGCAGGGCAGCACTGGTTTCCTTGCCAAGCGCCTTGGCTTCACCGGCGCGGGGCGGGGCGTCGAAAAAGTCTTCAAAGAATTCCTTAAGGCTTCGAATCTGAGAGGCGGTGAAATCGATCTGTGGCTCCAGCACAAGATTGCCATGTCCGTGCGAGTTTCGCAGGGCGCGTTCCAGGTTGTCATCCTCAAGAAGGTTGCCGTCGGCCCGGACCTCCACCTTGCCGCGGGCGCAGAGGTTGGCAAGGGTGCAGAGCACGGCTGCGTAGTACCAGCCGTAGGGCTTGCGTGCAAAATTCTCCAGCAGGTTCTTCAGCGTCGTGCGCACGCCGCTTCGGTTATTGCTCTGGATGAAAGCCAGCAGTTCCTGCTCCGATTCTGATAGAGTTGTGGCATCGTTTGCAAACAGCCCGTCCTGGGAATGCTTGAGGCATTTGGCGACATCGTTTTCGGTATAGGGTATCCCGCGCAGCATGCGCAGATTCGGATAGGTCCGCGTGATGAGTTCATGAAAACCGCGCGTGATCCGGGTCTGCGGATCTTCTCCGCAGATCTCGATCTCACTGCCTGCCACAAAGAGCTTGGCTTTGCCGAGCAGGCTCAGGATGCACAGCTTAAGCTCCGCGTAGCGCTCCTGGTTCTGGAAGCCCTTGTCTGTCAGGATGCGTTTGACCGCTTCTTGCTGCGTGATGGAGACGTTCTGGCGGATGTATTTATCCGTCCGCTTGTACATCAGGATGTCGCGTACCAGGCGGTCATCCGGCGGCATCACGACCAGCAGCTCGTCCCGCCCCATGTTCTGGGACCGTAGAATGGATTCGCTTTCCGCATTTTCGTGAAACGGGGTGATGACATGAATGGCCAGTTCCTGTTCCCGGCCGTGCAGGCGGTCATCGAGCTTTCTGGAATAGGGGTAGTCCTGTCCGTTTTCATCAAAGCGGATCTTCTTGGTTTTGATAACGTGATCAAATACGATCTTTTCAAGCTCTGCGGCGACATCGGCGGTTTCAACGTCGGAATTTTTGATCTCCTGCTCGACGTCTTTTTCTTCGTCGGTAAGGTATCCGTAAAGATCCCCACTTCGCTGGATATACGTCTGCTGTTCCAGCAGGTTGAGTGCTTCTTCAACCTGCTTGCGGAGCAGCGGCAGATCCTGATTAAAGCCATCCAGCATCAGCACACACAGGTTGCGCAGTGTCGGCTTGAATTCCTTCATGTACTTGACCAGGAAAAGGGTCTTCAGCAGGCGAATGGCGAATGGGCTTTCCAGATGTTTCTCGGACTGCAGAATGGCCCGCTGAATATTGGACTTCAGGGCCGTGCGAATCCCCTCGAACATCTGATCAAAGGTGGCAAGCTGCCCGATCTTGTGGTCGCCGATATGAATGGCCACCTGCTGGAATACACCGAGCATGGAGCGCTCGCCGACCGAGCTGTGTTTTCCTTCAAATGCGTTATGCTGCGACAGGTTTTGAATCGCGGACTGGAACATCGCAAACTGATAAGGGATAAACGGATAGCTGTGGATGAAGTGGTCCCTGTCCAGAAAGTTGCGGTAGGTCTGGGAGCCGTCCGCAAAGTCAAAAAGGGTTTTAAAATTGTTCGCCTCGTGATGATGGACTTCTGACAGCAGCCGGATTCCTTCGTCGTTTTTCATGAGCAGGCGTTTTTGAATCACTTCGGCAACATCGGCGCTGGTAAGCTTCATCCGGTTGGCAAAACGGGCCTG
>JAPLJE010000793.1 GCA_026388755.1 Deltaproteobacteria bacterium
CAAACTTTAGTTTCCATTTTTAATATATTCTTTTAATAATTTATTAACAAGGGAAGATAAATTTATAGATTTATCCTTAAAGTATTGTGGTAATTCCGGGTCAACCGAAACACCAATTTTTACTTTTTTTTCAATCTCTTCTTTTTTGCGAATCAGGTCCTCAAAAAGCGGCAACTCGGCCCTGGCCTTTTCAATGGATGCGATTTCAGATTTTTTTTCATCGCAGGTCCGCTGAAGGATGATCAGCAACTGGGGATCAGTGAACCCACCCGATGCGGCCAAAAGGCTTTTGATTTCAGCATCCGTTTCGCTAATCTCTTTTTCAAGATCCGCCGCCTCTTTTTGCGCCGTGACCGGATTCAGGGAAGTCGTTGTTTTGGCAGAGGTTTCAGTCTGAAGGTCTTTTCGCTTTTCCTTGGAGATGGCTGCAGCTTTTTTAAAACGGGTCTGCAGAATAAAGATATCATCCATCTCCAGGATTTGCTGGAGCAACGTCTTGTTGTATTTGGGGATGTCCTTCAGAAAGTAGATCAGCTCGCCTTCCCGGAAAAAAGAGGTCAAGGAAGCCACATCGGAAGGAATGGGGATAAAAGGTTTCAAAGACCCGGACGGATCCTGGACAAGGGAATTCCAACTGACCCCGTCTTCGGAAAGAGCGGAAAGCGCAACCGTTCCCAGGGTGGAACGCCACAATTGGCAGCTTTTTTCCTGCCGGGAAAAACGCAGCGTGACCGCACCAAATTTTTCGCCCTTCTGGCATAGATCCGGAACGCTCAGGGTGGTGTTCAGGTGTTTTCCGAACAGGGCATAATACAAGGCGTAAATTAACGTGGATTTACCTGCCCGGTTTTCTCCATAGATAACGGTCAGATCGGAAAATTGAAACGATGTTCCCGAATAGCAGCCAATGTGCTCAACCTTAAGCTGATCGATTCTCATTCAGCACCGTCCATATTTTCAACCAGCCTTTGATAAATATGGCGTTCATCCATATAGGGATTTTTCATGGCCTCCGCAAAGATCAGAATGACCCGTTCCGCTTCAGTCTCTGTGACACCGTTTACGGCCGCAAGCTGCCGGACCTGGCTTCCAAACAGATTAAAGAACATCTCCTGCGATATCATCGAATCCGCATCTCCAAATAGCGCTTTTTAACCAAATACCGGATGGTTTCTGATACACTGCCTGCGTTCAAAATACAATTGCTCTTTTGGCCTTCACGGCATTTTTTGTTTCCAGTATCGACAAACGTAACGACTCTTTTCCATGTTATTTTCAAAACTGAAGCCCGCGGCTCCGATTTACTGGCTCATTGCAGCAGCCGGTTTCACATGGAGCGCAGTGGGAATCCTGCTTTGCAGGCTGGCCTATGGATGGCTTGATACCCTTGTTTTCCGCGCTGCACTTCTGTCCGGAGCCGCGGGAGTGATTGGGGCGGTGGTTGCTTATCATTTCGTTTTTTCGGCAATTGCGCATAAAAATATTGGCAGACTCTCCCTTTTTCCAGAAAAGGCTTGTTTTTTTGCTTTTCAGGCATGGAAAAGCTATTTCATCATCGTCGTCATGGTTGCACTGGGCGCTATTCTCCGCCATTCTCCGATCCCCAGGCAATACCTCGCCGTGCTTTATCTGACGATCGGCGGCGCGCTGTTATTATCCAGCCTTCACTATTATGTGCGCCTCTGGGGCTTGATCTTTCCCAAAAAGCCATGAAGACAACCTTGCCAACCATTTGCATTTACGATATGTAAAAAAAGGAAATGGAACCATGAATCGCATTCAGACCTATCAGATTTATCCGACCATTCCCCATTCGCTAACTTTTCTGGAGGTGTTGTCGCGCAACCTCTGGTGGTGCTGGAAACCGGATGCGATCGAACTTTTCAGACGCATTGATCCCAGGCTCTGGGAAAGTTCCGGCCGCAATCCCATTGTCCTTTTTGCCAATGTATCTCAGAATCGCCTGAAGGATCTGGCAAAGGATGACAGTTTTCTGGCCCATTTGCAGCGGGTTAAATCCTGGTTTGAAAAACGGGTGGCGTATCCTGTGGATGCCATCAACACCCCCTATGGACAGGAAGGCGCTATCGCCTATTTCTCCATGGAATTCGGACTCCATGAAAGCATTCCATTTTTCGCAGGTGGCCTTGGCATTCTGGCCGGCGATCATTTAAAAGCAGCCTCCAATATGGACCTGCCGCTCGTCGGAGTGGGGCTGTTGTATCG
>JAPLJE010000075.1:0-10086 GCA_026388755.1 Deltaproteobacteria bacterium
GTCGAAGCTGGGCCCCAGAACAAATCCGTTCACATTGGATCTCTCGGCCAGAATTTCAATTTCCTGGAACATGATGACAAAGGGAGCGCTCTGCTGATGCTCCTTTTGAATCTCAAGATACATCCGGATCCTCTTTTTGACATCATTTTCAAGAACCGCCGCATCGACTTTCCGGGTCATCTCGGGAATGTCCCAGGCATTTCTCCAGGCAAGGGTTTTTGACTGTCCAGCGTCTGAATTATCCGGGTTTCTGGCAAAAGTGTCCGCGTTGGTATGGGGATCCATATAATCGGGTCCCCATCGACCGAAGAAGATGTCATGAGCTCTTTCACGGTATTTGGTGAGGACTTGTTTGCCTTCACCGGGAATAATTTCCAGTTTGATATCAGCCAGGGCAAAAGTTGCCTGGATGGCCACGGCCATCGACGTTGAAGGCTCCGTGTTCCGCGTATCCATGGTGACAACAAAGCCTTTTTCAAGACCTGCTTCCTTAAGAAGGCACTTTGCCTTTTCAACATTCAGCGAAAAAGGGGTCTCTTCCAGTGCGCCAAGAAATCCCTTGGGAAGGAAGGCCTGATGAACCACGGCTTTACCGCTTAAGAGGGTGGATTCCATTCCCGCGTAATCAACGAGGTATTTCAGGGCCTGTCTGACCTGGGGAATCTTCAGGTACTGGTTTTTCTGGTTCAGGCCCAGATAGTAGACCGCACCTTTGGCTTTTTTCCGGATCCGGATAACCGGATTCCCTGCAAGCCCCTTGAGATCGTCCGGCTGAATATTCCTCGCCATGTCGACATCCCCTTTTTCAAGGAGAAGCCTCTGGGTGGCAGATTCAGAGATGTGCCGGACGATGATGCGCTTGATGGCGGATTTTTTGCCGTGGTAATGCGCATTGCCGGCCATGATGAGGATTTCAGAGGGTTTCCATGATGTCAAAGCAAAGGGGCCTGAACCGGCGGAATGGGTTTTCAGCCAGCCATATCCCATGTCACTGTTTTCCTCATGCTTCAACACCTCTTGTTTATCCACGATGGAGCCCGGGGTCGATGTCAGACAATACAGGAAAAACGTCGGCGCATAGGGTTTGTCGATAATCAGCTTGACTGAATAATCTCCCGTTTTAACGATTCTTTCGTTCATGTTGGCCGGGGTGAATCCGAACTGGGCCAACAGAAAAGCCGGGGACTTGTTCAGCTTGATTACCCGCTGAAATGAAAAAACAACATCATCCGCGGTCAGTTTGTTGCCGGATGCAAATTTTATGCTGTCCCGGATCTTGAAGGAATAGATTCTGCCGTCATCAGAGATGTCCCAGCTTTCAGCAACGTCACCATGGATTTTGCTCACATCCTCCACATCATAGCTGATCAAACGGTCATAGATGTTGACGACCAATTCAGCCCCTGTAAATTCAAAGACTTCCGCCGGATCCAGTGTGATGATATCATCGAGTTTCGATGCCATTACCAGCGTATCACTGGGCGTTGCCGCAAGCAGACTGTTTCCAGCGATTACAAAAAGAACCAGGGCGAACCATACCGTTTTTTTCATGGGCTTTCCTTTCCATGCAATATAGCAGTCAACAATCTTCCCTTCCTTCACAGCCTTTTTTTGTAAATTCAACAACGATCAGGCTCATGTCGTCAGAAGGTGCAGATCCGCCTCTTTGCCGGTTGGCGTCTTCAAACGCACTGTCTACCAGGTCTTGGGTCGGCAGATGTTGGGAATTCTCCATGAATGCGTGAAACAGAATCAGCCGGTCTCCGGCATTCAACTGCTTTTCTTCCTGGCCGAAAGCAGCGCCGAATCCGATGCCGATGGCCGTGCCATGGTTCTCCAGCATTTCCAGTTGGCCCGTGGATCTTAAGATCACTGGCGGCATATGGCCGGCGTTGCTGTAAACGAAACAGCCGGTTTCAATATTGAAGACTGTATAGACAATCGAGAAAAAACAATCGAATCTCTCCATCGGAAATTCTTTGTCCAGACGATTCATGACGGCCTCGGGGCTGAATAATTTCCCGGTCAGCCGCATCCGGTTGTGCAGGCTCATCATAAATTGTGAGATCGTAACGGCGACCAGAGCTGCTGATACGCCGTGCCCGCAAACGTCCAGCATGTAAATGCCGATTTGTTCCTCACTGATTTTATGGATTTGAAAAATATCGCCGCCGATATGGCCGCTGGGTTCAAATCGCCAGGCGATCAAGATGTTGTCGATTTCCAGATCGCTGTCCGGAAGAAGACTTTTCTGGATCTCGCCGGCTGTTTCAAGTTCATGGTTGATTTGCTGCTGCTGTTTTTCAAGTTTTCTTTTCTGCTCTTCGATCACCGAAACATCGTAAATGATCACAAGTATCATTTTTTGTCCGTGAAATCGGATGAGCCTTGAAGTAACTTCCAGATTTTTTAAAACCGGTTTGCCTTTAATGTAGAAGACTCGCTCCATGGACTTGAGATCGGCAGGGTAATCTTCCACCAGGGTTTGGAGCAGTGTTTTTCTCAAAACACAAAACTGACACCTGGATGTACCGCCACAGGGCTTGTTTTCTTTCACCGCATTCACGCATCCGGATATCTGGCCGAAAGAACTTTCAAAAACACGGTCTGCGGCATGATCGAACAGACTGAGAAAGCTATTGTTGAATTGATGGACCCGCATATTCTCGTCTGCGATGAGGATGGCGGAGTTAATGTTTTCCAGAATCAGATTCAGGAATTCGTTTGATTCTTTCAGATTGTCGAGCGCTATCGGCATAAAGGGTTCCTGTTGGGGTTCTAAAAGCCTTGCTTCAGCAATTCTTTGATCTCCTCCGGGTAGGCCATGCACAGAGTTTCATTGAACAGGTTGCGCAGGGCTCCGACGTCCGGTGTCCCCAGTTTCTGGTTGAAGAAGGTGCGGGGAGAGAAGAGCAGATGAAAGCGGAAGTGATCATCGGTTTTCGCCCCGGTGAAAAAATTCATATTGAAGCTGTAGATCCCCATCTTGTCGTATTCGGCAATGACTTTTGAAAGACCGGAGGCGATGTCCAGAAGATCCTTCCCGCTGAGATCCAGCGTACACCGGGCATCTTCCAGAACCGCCAGTACGTCTCCGGCAACGCCCATGGGGGCGAAAGCAGTCATCCAGTGCGTGCGGCCGATCTTTCCCAGATAGCGTTCGTTCGATTTCTTCTCGGCATCCACCAGATCCGCCCAGAAGTTGGAGCCGTGGCAGTCAAGATAGTTCCTTGAGGCTTCCAGTTCCTGGCGCATGAGGTTGGGCGCGGAGGAAGTGGAAAAGACCTGCAGGTGGGGATGAATGAGAGAGCTTCCGGCCGGCGGCATGTAGTTCCAGTTGATGATGTGGTACACGGACTCCGGATGGCCGGTGCTTTCGATGCGCCTGAAAAAGTCCAGCGCGAAACCGAATGCGGAGGCCATGTGCGCCGGCTCGAACGCTGTCATGGGGATAAAATGGCGGTTACCGAAGGTAGCTACGGCCCCGATACTGTCGTAGGGGGCGATGTTCGGGAAGATCACCATGTCGTCTTTTTGCAGACGGCCTTCGGGGATGAGGTCTTTGGGAAAACAGGGCGTCACGTCCAGCACCCTGTCCGCACAGAACGGGCACCAGGCATCGGTTCCCGCCACAAGGGCATCGAAGTCGGGCTTCTGCCATTGAAGCTTCATGAAATGGCAGATCCTGGCGGTTCGGCCGGTTAAGGGATCGATGCGGATTTCACTGGGGATTCGGCGCTCAGCCATATCCTTTTGGGGGTTTAGTATGACGGTTTCTTTTTTGATAGCCTCGAATTTCATAATCCTCCTTGGCACCGTAATGGACAGTTCAAACCCAGCCCGCCTGGCGTTTTAGCCCTTCCGTATTATTTCTTCGGACAGAGCATCTTTTTGAATGGCTTTCAGGGTAATTTTATCTATCCCATAAAATTAAATCCAAACGCAAGGAATAATAGTTCTGTTTTCTCTTTCACTGATTTCGGTTTTTCCGGGTTTATCTTATGATTAAGTTGGTGCTTATGAGGAAGGGAATCTGGTATATGCGCTCTTGACCCAACGGGGCCCTCTGGGACACCTGGGATTGCTGTTTACACTGGAAGGTGTGGCCATTGGTCAGACCCTTCTGGCACTTCCCGTGGTCATTGCGCTGACCGCGGCAACCACAGATATCTATCAGCTCTTTAATATCAAAAAATACCACAGACGACAGCCCCGTGGACATCGAAAGTCTTACAATTTCCCCTTACTCGATTACGGGACTGATCGGTCCCAACGGCAGCGGGCCGAAAGGCCGCGCCATTTGATGCTTTCGTTCGGTTTCATGTCAGCCTGCTGCCTCAGGAACCCTATCTGCTGAAGCGTTCAGTTTTTGACAATATCGCCTATGGACTGGTTTTAAGAGGGGTCAACAGATCCCGTCATGTCGAAGCCGTGGCAGACGCCCTGTCACTGGTAGGCCTTTCCGCTGAAGAATTTGCCGGCCGCTCTTGGTATCAGCTCTCCGGGGGTGAAGCCCAGCGGGTGGCCCTTGCCGCCAGGCTGGTGCTGCGACCCAATGTCCTGCTTCTGGATGAGCCTACCGCCAGTGTGGATGCTGCCAGCGCGCAGCAGATCAAGGCAAGTGCTTTGAAGGCCTGCAGAGAATGGGGCACGGCCCTCATTGTTGCCAGCCATGACTGGCATTGGGTCCATGAAATCTGCAACAGCGTCATTCCGATGTTTAATGGCAAGGTGATGGAAAACGGCATAGGGAATATCCTGTTCGGCCCTTGGCGACCGGGATCGGGAGGGTGTTGGGAAAAAGTGATAGAAGATGGTCAGGTGGTACGGGTTTCTGAACCACATTCTCGCATTGCGATTGCTGTAATCCCTCAGGATTCCTTTTTCCTTAGCCTGGATAAGCCTCAACTGAAACCTCAGGAGCATTTTCTTCAGGGCGTACTGGCCCTTCTGGCACTTGAGCCATCATCCGGTTCCATTCAGGCGACCCTCCGAATCGCAGACCTGAGCTTTACATTTCAAATTCCAAACAACGATGCACAGAAGATGCCTCTCTTTCCTGGACAAAAAGTGTACATCACCTACCCGGTTAGCGCAGTCGTGTGGTATTAATTCCAATCCGGTTTATTCGTCATGGCCATCCCTACCTCCGGGTGTACCGACTGGCGATTGTTTGATAGAATCCGGCCTCATCCACCTTGCCTCGCCGGATGCACCCATCGGCATATATTCGGCATTTCTCTCTCAGGACATCGACAGCAGCCTGATAGTACGGTGTTGTCAACGGATGATTTTCAATAATACTCACGATGGACAGAATCCGGTATCTGTCCAGCCCGGAATTCCGGGACAATTGATCGTCATGGCCGCCGCGCTTCACAACAAGCTGTTTATCAATCAGATAAATCGGATAATAAAGCCCGATCCTTAACCACAAATCATAATCTTCGCAGGCAGGGAATGATTCATTAAACAAGCCCACTACATCAAAAAGACTTTTTTTGATCTTCAAATATCATGCCCGATGGCTTTTTATGCCGGTTTTTGGGATTTACCCGGACCCCGTTTCGAATCCAAATTTCGTCGGTCTGGCATATATACGCTTCCGGATGAGACTGATAAAATTCATGCTGACTGGAAAGTTTCTCTGTAAGCCACATATCATCCGAGTCCAGAAATGCGATATAATCACCTCTTGCAATAGATATCCCGACATTTCGGGCAGCGCTGACCCCTTTATTTTCCTGAAAGATCGAGGTGACTTGATCCCCGTATGTTGACAATAATTCATTGGTAGCGTCCGTTGAGCCATCATCTACCACGATAATCTCAATATCCGAAAACTTCTGGGATAGAACCGAATCGATCGCTTCTTTCAGTATCCAGCAGCGGTTGTAAGTGGGTATAATGACACTGACCCAAGGATTTAAACCGTTTTTTATCTTCAATCCGAGACCTTGTTTTTTTACAAATTGAAAACTTGACAAAGTTCATGAAAATTGCTAATTTTTCAAAGATAAATTCGTTCTGCTATTTTCAGCGGGTTTCAGCGGGCCGTTAGCTCAATCAGGTAGAGCACCTGACTCTTAATCAGTAGGTTGTTGGTTCGATTCCAACACGGCCCACCAGTAAAAACAATAGGTTACAGTTAATCGCTGTAACTTTTTTTATGGGAAAACCCAAAGTGTCACAACTCTGTCACAACTTTTCATCCAATGGGAAAGAATTATTCACGCCCATGATACAGGACAAAAAGAAAACTTCAAGCGGTATCTGCTGCCCGGTTCCCGACTACCTTTTGACATTTCAAATGCTGAAGTTTGGCATTTAAAATGCTGATCTTACCCGACTGATTGACTCAAATTTATACCCTGAATCCTAAGCTCGTTAATTCCTGGTTCTTGACATCATAAGGACCATATCCTGAAAGCCCCGCCTTGCGCCCCTGGCGGCCCCGGATTTTAGGGTTCCTTTAAGTCGCCCTTGCATCTCTATCGCGCGTGAATGTCTACCACGGCAGACAAATAAAAAAGGCCATACTCCGGAAAGAGGACAGCCTTTGAATTTTGTATTTACAATATTCGGTGGACTTCTGGATTTTAAATCCGAATGGGACCGGCCAGGTTAAATAAGCCATATTTCAGGCCAGGCAAGTGATAATCAGTGTGTGCCATTGTTATCCAGACCAGTTCCATGAGTTCTGCCTATAGTCGGAGGGGGACCGCCTTCACCTGAACATGCAGAAATAAACATAGCCATTATTATGACAAATATAACTTTTTTCATTTTCATCTCCTTTCTGACCACCCTCAGGATCACAATACATAACTGGTGATGTGGAATCAAACGAAAAAAACCCTCGATCCTCGGAAGGACAGAAGACTTTTCACTTTTTAAAATTGTGTTCCTTATTTACTGGAACAAGTAGAGGTGCAACTCTCATATATCTCTCTACACCCTAGCGATGAATAGGTTCTGAACCCGGCCACAGGCCCCCCTTGGATACACTCTAAATATGTGGACGTACATTCTTGCTTACAACTATTTTCTCTGCTGTGAGCGCAGCCGGATAAGATTACAACTGCAACTATCATCACTGCTCTTAATAAGTTCATGTTGTCCATTTCAAATATTACTGATATCCTTCCACATCTAAACGACCCTGTCCTTTATTGCTTCTTCGACCACCACCAGGCTATTTTTCCGACAATAAAAGATTGCCAGTCTTTCAAGATCCACCATAAGCGATATTTCATTTATTTTGCAACATCTATGTATTTACTGCATATCATGCGGGTTGATCCCCCCGGCTTTCCCAGGACAAATAGAAAACTTCAAGCTGTTTCCTGCCATGGTTCCCGGCCCCGGTGCGGATCATTCACCCGGCCAACTTGTCTCCCTGGCCGGCTGCCTTTTAGATTTCAAATCCTGAAGTTTGCCCGGCCTAGGATCCCCGGTTTTCCCTGAGACACCGGCAGATTCGGCTAGTTGGTCTCGGGTTTGGCCTTTATAACCTTCAGGTAATATTTCCTGAAGGTCTAAACTTGTTCTTGTCCCTGCCAGCTTCCGCCTGCCTTCCCTTCGCCCGTACCGCCAGTATTCCCCTTTTCCTTTCAGCCATTGGCACCCGGTCAATGGGCAAGAGGTTCCGGCATCTCTGATCTGTGACTTCCGCCTTTTCAAAAGTGAAAAGACAACCCCCGGGCAAGAAGAAAATTCCCTTTGTCCTGCCTTGTCTGTGTCCGTTCGCTTCCCGGCCCATGTCACCGCCTGAACACTTCACCTTGCGCCTCTGGCTGCACCGGATCATGGCCCTGCGCATGTGATCTCCTGAAAAACTCGACCTATATGATTATTGTTGACTTAATTTGCTCAAATTCATACTGAATAGTATCGATTTTTATTAAATAGAACTTGCATAAAACAAATCCTGTACCATCAAACAAGGATTAGAAGCGGCTTTGCGTTGGTAGAGTGGTTTGAATGTGGCGGGATATTCGGAATATTTAAGCCTCATAAGATGGGCATGTAGAGATGGAAATAATCATCAGCTTTTGATAAATAAATGGCTTTACTGTAGCAATGACCCAAAAATTGGGGCATTCAATGCTAAAGAGAAAACCAAAAATAGGTGAAAAATTAATTTACAGAACATTTGATATTGATAAAAACGCACCTGGTGAGGTTTTAACGGTAATTAGTTATAATGAAAAACAAAAATCTATTGTTAATGTGAGAGGAGAAAGCGGGAGGGAATCTTCTTTTATATGGAGGGGTACCAGATTCTATTCGATAAAAGAAGACGTCAATTCCAAAATATCGGGGCACAAATCAAATGAAGATAATATCAATATAGAACGTTCTGAACCAAAAGGAGGTGTTCTGGAAATGACTCAACGAAAAATAAGCGCTTCCGAACTTATCGCGGACATCCGCAATAGTATGAATGACGCTGATTTAATGACAAAATACCAGATACCTCTTGAAAGCCTTCAATTGCTATTCAATAAGCTTATAAAAGCGGGGCATTTGAAACAATCTGAAATTGACTTCCGAAATCAAGCAACCTCAAAATATAGCTGCCCAGCCTGTGGCGCGACTCAGGACAATAGTTTTGAAGAATGTCCGAAATGCGGCATCTTCGTAGCAAAGTTTAAAGCAAGGCCTCAGTTAAATATCCCATTGCCTTCAATTCAAAATGAAACTTTTCCTCAGAATCCATCCATAAGTATTTCTATTCCAAAACCCCAAATTAATGAAAAGACTAATCGTGGCAAAGGAATACAGGGAAAGAAAACGATAGCCATTGTAGCGATCGTTTTTGCCTCATCAATCATCGGCTATATTGGCATTAAGGGATATAACCAGCGTTCACCAGGGGACTTAGAGGTTTCCAACAAACCATCTATAAAGGAGGCTGATCGAGTAGTTCATTCAACCAGTATTTCGAAAATATTAAATCCCCTAATCGGATCTTTGTCTCCCCATGTTAAAAATGCATCTCTCCATCTTCAAAATTCGATTCGCTATGAAATAGAAGCTGGCTCGAACATATCTTATAAGGAATTATTTGATAAATATGAAAATAGCATTTCAGAAATTGATAAAAAAATTATAGAAGTCCAAACAATTGCAGGCACAAACAATCAAGATATAACCAATCCCGTATTAGAATATTTAAAGGATTCTCAGGCCCTTCTCAGGGCTTTATTATTTAAATACAGAAAACAGCTAAATGTACAAAATGCGTATAACTTGGTGGATAAGACAAAAGAAGGACTAAATACATCAAATTCATATCACCATGAATATGCTGAAAAATTATACGAAACAGCCCAAAAGGATTTAAAAAAAATAACCGAAGAATTTACTCCATCCGTTAAAGATATTTTAATCGCGGCAAAAAATTTAAGAAATGTTTATGCCAAGGTCTCCATTGTCATGCCTATAGAGACACTTATTGATCCTATTGGCATTGATGCTATTATTAAAAAAAATGAAAACTTAAAGTTAAAAAGCCCATGATATTAGACAAGAACCAGTAATGAGCGCCTACCAACTCAAAGACGGCCGATGGATTGTCAAGATACCGCTGGTCTGGCTGCCTGGTTCCAGAAACAAAAAAGGCCATACCCCTGAAGGATACAGCCCTTTGAATTTCGTATTGACAGGAAATGCCTTTATCCAAGATCACCCGGCAAGCTGGCTTTCCTTGTTCCTGATTTTCTGCTCGGCGCCGTCAAGATTTTTCCCCAGGTAAACGGCTTTCATCTTTCCTCCCATTTTCCTGAAGGCCCGGAAATAGCCCCCGGATTCCTGAATATTCCAACCGGCAATGTTTAACCCTTGTTTAACTATTTCCTGTTTAACTGGCATGTTTAACCCATGTTCTTTGTTTAACTGTTGTTTAACTTCATCCAATTCTTGTTTAACTGAATTGTTTAACTTAAGCTCTTTGTTTAACTCGGTGTTTAACTCTTGCAACCTGTTTAACTCTTGTTTAACTGCTTCAAGTTCTTGTCTAACCGTGTTTAACTGCTCGCTGTTGTTTATCTGTTTGTTTAACTCAATCAAAATCGGTGCGTA
>JAPLJE010000075.1:10113-11467 GCA_026388755.1 Deltaproteobacteria bacterium
CTCATTCCTGCAATTTCGGGAAATTCAGATTTCATAGTTTCGTAAGTTTTCGGCCATGATCCCAATTCAGAAAAAACTTGTTGAATCCGTTCCCGGTGCTGTATCAAGATTTCAATCGGCTTCATGATTTCCCCCCCCCTTTAATGTTGTTTAACCGTTAAACAAGTGTTTAACCTATCTGTTTAACCATGTCAAGGGGAATGTTTAACTTTATGTTTAACCGGTAAAATTGCATAAATTATATATCATATAATAGCTATAACATATGATATATAACGACTTTTTTGACCCACGCCCTACGATTTTATCGGGCAATGTCCTGCCGTGTCCTTAGAATCCCCCGGCAGGACCCAAACTATTAATATTATTGACTATTATATCATTAAACCCCATGAACCCCCGCTTGTGCTCAATCTATTTCCGCCTCGCGCCTTGTACTTTGTAGCCTCAACTTAAACGCAAGCTGCCGCGCCTTTATCTCCGCCAAGGTTTTCAGGAATCCGGTTTTACGTTCGGTTCCGTCCTGTCGAACATCATCCAGTAACGCCGCGTATTCTGTGTCAAAAGCACTGAGTAACCGTTTGCTTTCCGCCAGCATGATAAGCAAATCGCATCTCTCGCGAAAACGCCATGATTTCATTTCCATTTGGATATTTTCCCTCGTCAAATTCGGTTCGATTTTTCATGATTTTATCTTTCGAGAAAAACGGGTGCATGGGTTTGTATTGCCCTCGGCTGTATAGGGGTTTTTTCGCTTATACATTTACTTTGATTTATCCGGCTGCGCATTTCTGCCAATCGTTCGAGTGTCCCTGGTGCCATCTGTTTTTTCCGGCTGGCATCGTAAAGCATCTGATAGGTAATTGGCTTTTCCTGCCAGCTCGCTGTTTTCCGCCTTTGGATAGAACGTTGTTTTCTGATCCATCGGTGTTGGCTGTGAATCCGGCTTTTGCAAATGGCTTCATCTGCGTACCAAACCGCCAGCGATAACCCGGCATCCAATGGACACAGATTTGCGTTACAAAAATCAAATCGGCTGCAATCTCTCGGTGTCATAATTTCCCCCTCGATGTACAAAATGCTGAATTTTGCCGTTTCGGCTTTTTCCCTCTTTTAAAAGCTTAAAAGCCGGAAGCAAAAGCTAAAAGAAAAAGGATAGGTATGGTAATCTATAGAATAGTGACATTTTTGCCATTCCATTCGGCTTTTTGACGGTTATTGGGATAACGTTTATTTTCAATTTGTTATGCTTGAATGACTGGCCTTTCGATTGTCATTTCTGCCAATTGATCCATATAAATTTCAAGCTCTTCCGGTGTCATTTTTGTCACCGAAGATTGCTTCTTTTGATTGT
>JAPLJE010000075.1:11507-12298 GCA_026388755.1 Deltaproteobacteria bacterium
GGTTCTTTGCAGGCTGAAAATCCGATTTTCCGTATCTCTGCCATCTCTCGTCAAGACGGTATTTTGTAACTGAACCCTTCACGCCGCCGCTGCCATATTCTGCAATGTCAAGAAAACCCCGATTGACAAGATCATTTAAAGCTGCCCGGAATTCCCGACGATTAATGCCTTTATGCTCTGCTGTCGCATACGGATAGACAAGCTCGCCATTGTTTTCAATCACCCACTGATCCCGGACTTTAACCACTTTTCGCATCCTCAGAAAATCAAGGTAAACGAGAAAGCCCCACTTGCCTAATCCCCGGAATGCCTCACTTTGCAATAGTTTTACGTCAAGATAAATTGTATCGGCCATCTTTTGCTTTCCTTCCCGAAAAGAGAAGGCGGAGACAATGGGGAAGCATTGTCATCTTTTCACGGGTTCCCAGGCCCGCGCCGCCGTCCAATCCTGCCGCTGCCCGGCGGCTGTCATTTCTCGATCTTCCGTTTCAAGAAGTCGATCACATCAGAAACCTGATAGAAAACCTTTTTGCCTGCCCTGAATCGCGGGATACTGTCCGAATCTTCCCGGCTTTCAATGTTTGCCATCGTTCGCCCGTGAAGAATGCCCCCAGTGAGTTTGTCAAGCTCTGCCCGTGCAACAAGATTTGACGGCCATTTGTCCGCCAATGAATCCAATACTTGAACGTCTGTTCTATAGCCTTTTTTCATTTTTCAAACATCCTTTGTAACGAGTTATCGTTCGTGATGGTTCTGTTATTGCACGGATCGCTTCCGCCAATCTAACGGAC
>JAPLJE010000378.1 GCA_026388755.1 Deltaproteobacteria bacterium
CAGCATCGGTATTGCCCGCGGGGAAATCAGAGAATCCCTTACAAGAAGAATCTTACAAAAAGCTGAACAAGCCGGGGCGGAAGCCATTGTTGTTTCATGTCCTTTGTGCCAGTCAAACCTCGATATTTTCCAGAAAAATCGGCCAGAAAGACGCCTTCCGGTATTTTATTTTACGGAGTTGCTTCGTTTGGGTTTTAGCCAGATCGGCAATCCGCATTGGTTTAAAATGCATTTTACGGATCCTGTTCCGCTTTTAAAGACAAAAGGCTTGTTATAAATCATTATGGAATCCAGTCTTATAAACCCGGTAGGAAAGGTGATCGTTGTTGGCGGAGGCATCGCTGGAATTCAGTGCGCCATTGATCTGGCGGATACGGGTTTTTTTGTTTATCTTGTTGAAAAGTCGCATTCTCTTGGCGGTATAATGGCGCGTCTGGATAAGACTTTTCCCACAAATGACTGTTCAACCTGCATGTTTTCTCCAAAACTGGTGCAGGCAGCCGGCCATGCGAATATCAAGATACTGCCCTTGAGCCGAATTCTTGAACTGAACGGAAGCCCCGGGCGGTTTACCGCTAAAATTGAAAAACTGCCCCGGTATATTGATGAAGAAAAATGCATTGCGTGTGGTAAATGCGCTGAAAAATGCCCCAAGAAAGTCCCCGATCCGTTTAACGGGGAACTGGGAGCCCGTAAAGCCGCTTTTTTGACATTTCCCCAGGCTGTTCCGTTAAAATATGCCCTGGATGCTGAAAATTGCCTGTATTTAACACGGGGGAAATGCGGAATCTGCAAGAAAATCTGTCCGGCCCAGGCTGTTGAATACGACCAAAAACCTGAAATCCTGCAAATCAGCGCCGGTGCGGTTGTGATTTCAACGGGTTTTGAACTAGCTTTAACGGTAAAGGAAGGTGAGTTCGGTTACGGAAGATACCGGAATGTGGTAACGTCCCTGCAGTATGAACGGATGTTATCCGCCACGGGTCCTTATGCCGGACATCTTCTGCGGCCCTCGGATGAGAAAGTCCCGCGGAAAGTTGCCTGGATTCAGTGTGTAATGTCACGGGATTCCGCCAGAAACAGGCCTTTTTGTTCTTCGGTCTGTTGCATGCAAGCGGTAAAGCAGGCTGTATTAACTCGCAGCCATGAACCGGATACGGCAGCGACCATTTATTTCATGGATATTCGGGCTCATGGCAAAGGATTTGATGACTATGTGGATCGCGCCCGTAATCAGCACGGCGTGCAATACCGGCGATCCATGATTTCCCAGATTTACCTGAATCCTGAAAATGACAATCTGATCATTGAGACATTTGATCATCATTTGAATCGAAAAAAGGAAGAAGAATACGATCTTGTCGTTCTGTCCAGTGGGTTAAAACCATCGCGTGCCTTTGCCGATCTTGCAAAACAAGTGGGGCTTGTAACGAATCCTTACGGGTTCTTATCTGCAGAATTTGACGAACCTGTAGCAACTTCCCGACCCGGCATATTTGTGTGCGGCGGCATTGAAACGCCCAAAGACATTCCCGAAACCATCATTCAGGCTGGAGCGGCCGCGGCCGAAGCGTCCATATTCATTAGTTCCGCAAGAAATACCGAGATTGTTGTTGAAAAAAAACCGGATGAAAAACCCATTGACACCGAGCCCCGGGTGGGAGTGCTGGTCTGCCATTGCGGTACCAATATCGCCGGTGTTGTGAATATTCAAAAAGTCCTTGAGGATGTAACAACCCTTCCACAGGTTGTTTTTGCCACCGATTTCATGTTTACCTGCTCCACAGAAACCCAGTCGAAAATAATCGGATTGATAAAAGAGCACCGTCTGAACCGGGTGGTGGTGGCGGCATGCTCACCGAAGACGCATGAACCCCTGTTTCAAAATACGTTAAGGGATGCGGGTTTAAACCCATATTTATTTGAACTGGCAAATATCAGGGGCCAGTGTTCCTGGGTCCATGGAAATGATCCTGATAAAGCCACCCGGAAATCAAAGGAGCTGATACGCGCCAGTGTGGCCCGGGCCATTCAATTGGAGCCGCTGTATGACAAATCCTTTCGGGTAATTAATG
>JAPLJE010000407.1 GCA_026388755.1 Deltaproteobacteria bacterium
TCCCCATCTCCTGTTAGATCAGCCAAGATCTCCAGGCGGGCAATTGTATTGGGTATGCCGACAAAGCGGGGATTGGCAGAGCTGTCGCGTTGCATGGGATTTGCGGGATTGAAATATCCGGCCATTCGCACTTCCCGGCCGATCATATCCATTGCGGCCCGGGCAGTCTGCGTCATTTCAATGACCTGTTCCTGTGTATTATACGCTTTTCTCTGCAGAATAAACGTACTGGTGAGTGCTCCCAGAATTATCATTCCGATTGATAATGCGATCATCAATTCAATCAGCGTCAATCCGCGCGAAGTGTTGACAGAAATATTCAGCATTTGGGTTGCCTCCCGATATCTGCCGCTTCATGGAATTTCAGAGAAAAATGCCGGAGCGTTCTTACAGCTAATCCAGGCCGGAATTGGATATCAAGGACTGGAGCCGTACCTGTCGGTTATCATTGTTCCAGTAAACATCAACAGTGATAAGTTTGATATCCTTATCCGGTTTATTTATCTTAATTTCCGTAATCCGCTTGTATGTAAGATAATTTGGCATGGCAGCGTAGGCTTCGGTAAGGGTTTGATTTGTAGAAGATATGTTTGAATATCCTTTTGTGATCGTTTCTTCCATTTTATCTTGAGCCAGGGTGATGGCCACCGTCTTCTCGGCGCTGTTTCTGTTTATGGTTACGGTGATGTTTATCAGACCTGCCATCCCAAGTAAAACGATAGATAAAACAACCATCGCGATAAACACTTCTATCATACTGTATCCCCGATTGTTGTTGAGTTTTTGCATCAGGCTTTTCATTTCACAAAAGAAGCCCCGGGATGACGGTTGAAAAAATATTTCACTTTTAAGAAGTCAATCACTGTGGTGCTAATTTATCTTAACGCGACCGGTAATAGCGATCGTAATCTTTTTAATGCCGCTGGAGTTCTGCAATGTCAGTGTGCGGGGCGATGTCGTTCCTCTCGAGGAGAATAAAACGCTGGTAAAACTCAGGGTCGTTCCCGGATAATCTGGCAATAAATCCCTGATGTTTGCAGTTCCACTTCCGACAGCAACCGAATATGAATGATTGTTCAGATGCATTACCACTACACTGACGTTTTCTTTGACAGAAGTCATTCGCGCCGCGACCAAATCGCTCATCACCTGACGCGCAGCACCATTCAGGCGAACTCCTGGAATCCAGGCCCTGTAATTGAGAATTGAAATGGCTGATACAATGGCGATAATGACCATCACCACAATGACTTCATACAGCGTGAAACCAAACTTTGTGTTTATTGTTTTAAATGCGGGTGTCATGGGTTTTCCGCAATTCATTACAGAAAGAATATCATGAGATGGTGAGAACAAAGGAGGATCAGTGTTCAACTTCGGGCATTACCGCAAATCTTTCAAGCCCACAGTCAACGCCCTTATGGACGACTCCCAGGAATTGATTCATTTTTAAAATAATGCTATTTTTAGCATATCAACATATTTTTTAAAAAATTCAACATTTATTTTTGGCAAATTGACGACAGTTTCTCAAAATCCAATTCGAAAACCCAAAACAAAGACAGATGGCGATGTGAAGACGGAAACCTTATGATAAAAATCGTGGCTATTTATGGAAGTCCCAGAATGAAAGGTAATACCGCCTTGCTGCTGAAGCAAGCCGTCAAAGGTGCCAGAGAAGCCGGCGCGCATGTTGAAGAAATATTTCTGCGGAATTTAAAGATCTCACCCTGCCTGGAAATCTATGGCTGTAAGACAACGGGGCGATGCGTCATTCAGGATGATTTCCAGAAGGTCCAGAATCTCCTGCTGGCTTCAGACGGCATCATGCTGGCATCCCCTATTTTTTTCTATACTGTAAGCGCCCATACCAAAATATTCATGGACCGGTGCCAGTCTCTTTGGGTGAAAAAATACTGGATCGATCAGGTTCAGTTTGGAAAATGGGAGCCAAAACGAAAGGGATTATTCATTTCTGCCGGCGCAACCAAAGGAAAAAAACTGTTTGAAGGACCTCTGCTGACGGTAAGGTTTTTTCTGGATGTGCTGGATGCGGAACTCTGGCGCACCCTTCTGTATCGGGGACTGGACTTTGAAGGGGATATACTGAAACACCCTGAATATCTTACGGAAGCCTTCGAAGCTGGACAGGCTTTAGCCCGGACACTTGCCCATCAGGAGAATCTCATGACCACATTCTTGCGCTTGATTTTCATGGTTGGGGTGATCTCGCCGCTGACAATTGAAAACTCGTTCGGCATCAAGGTGAACCGGATGATCTTTTCATGCCCGGCAAAGTCATTTGAGCGCGATTCGATTCTTCTGCGGAAAAGCTCGATGACGGAAGGGTGCTGGATAAGGTCTTCCCGACAGGTCCATTGGATCTGATGGGTTTTGGCATATTCCTGTAATACCTCAAAGGAAGGAACAATCAGCGCTGTAACATACTTCCCGTTATCGCCAATAACGGCAATCTGTTCAATAAAATGGTCGCTGCCGATGACTGACTCGATATACTGGGGGGCGATATATTTTCCGCCGGAGGTTTTCAT
>JAPLJE010000752.1 GCA_026388755.1 Deltaproteobacteria bacterium
AAGCTCCGGTGAAAGCTCCGGAACCGCGATATGGTATTCCGAGCATAGATCGGCCGGCACAACTCCCCGCCCGCCTCCAAGGGTCATGATGGCTGCCCGGTTTCCTTTGGGAAGGGGCAGGGATGAAAACGCAGCCGACAAATCCAGCAGATCCATCGAACGTTCCACCTTGACGATGCCGGCCTGACGGCAAACCGCGTCAAATATCCGGGAATCCGAACTCATGGCTCCGGTATGACTGGCCGCGGCCTTGTTTCCGGCCAAACTCTGCCCGCCTTTCAAGAGAACGATGGGCTTTTTTTTGCCGACACGACGGCAGCTTTCCAGAAACCGCCTGCCGTTTTTGACGCTTTCCACATACAGCATGACGGTCTGGGTCAATTCGTCCTTCTCAAAAGCATCCACATAATCCTCAATGGTTACCATGGCTTCATTGCCGGAGCCGCAAAAGGCGCGAATCCCGATGCCCTGCTGCTCGGCAAAGGCCAGAAGCTGGGTGCCCATATTCCCGGACTGGGCAACCACGGCCGTTGCTCCGGGTTCCGGCAGCACATGGCTTCCAGTGCAATACAGGTGAATATGCGGGTTGCAGATTCCCATGGTGTTGGGGCCGATAACCAGAATACCGTTTTGCGCGGCTTTTTGAATGAGTTCTTTTTCCAGAGCCTTTCCGGACGGACCGACTTCCGCAAAACCGGATGAGATCAGCAGCATATTGGTAATGCCTTTGGCCTTAAACTGAGGCAGCAGGGCCATGACGCCGACTGCCGGTACCGTCACCACGGCCAGGTCGACTTTCCCCGGAATTTCAGCAACCGAACGAAAAACCGGACGGTTCGCGATGGTCCCGCCTTTGGGATTGACCAGGTAAATTTCCCCTTTATACCCCCTGCCGGCGGTAATGGTAAAAAGCGTATGCCCCCATTTTCCGATCATGGCGGAAGCCCCGACAAAGGCAATGGAATGAGGGTAAAAAAGCGAGCCGATGGCGTGAGGATCAATGGCTGGAAGATAGACCGGAGCTTCGATCTCGGGCTTCAGGACAACCAGGGCATCCACAGCGCAAACACTGCCGTTTGCGGATATCAACAGGGGATTGATATCGATTTCGGAAATCTGAGGGTGGGCCAGAGCGAGCCGGGAAAGGCCCATCAAGGTTTGAATCAGGGCATCCCTATTGGCAGCGGCTTCTCCCCTAAACGCATCCAGAATCCGTTTGGCCTTGCTTTCACCGATCATCTCAAGGGCATCGGACTGAGTAAGGGGCGCCACCCGAAAGGTGACATCGGAAAGCGCTTCGGTGAAAATCCCCCCCAGCCCCAGCATGACAACCGGCCCGAACTGCCTGTCCCTAAAAAGGCCGGCAACCAGCTCACGTTTTCCCTGAATAAACGGCTGTATGAGAAAGCCTTCGAGTTCCGGTCCGGCTTCGGCTGCCATGGCTGTTGCAGCAGCGAGCACCGCCTGAGAAGAAGACAGGTTCACCTGTACCAGTCCACGCTCGGTTTTGTGCAGCAGGGTGGACCCCAGAGCCTTTATTACCACTGGAAATCCCATTGATTCGGCAACCGCAACCGCTGCAATCGCATCATTCACATTCTGCGCGGTTTTTTCCGGAACCACCGGGACCCCAAAGGCCGATATCAGGATTTTGGATTCATATTCGTTCAGGGCGCGCTTGCCCAGAGTCAGAGCTTTTTCAAGGATTTGCACGGATAGCCTCCATTAAATTGTTTTTGAGACTATAACCGAGACATCGGGGCTTTGTCAATTTTTCAAGGAGAAATGACGCCAAAGATATTCGGCAGCGTTGCATAATAAAGGGGTTTATGGTTATATGAAATAGACTGGCAGTGCTTGGTTCTTATTCTGCCCCCAAGTTATTTCCCTTAACCCATAACCTTTTTCGAGCTATTTTGAAACCATGAAGATCTGCAGAAAAAAAAAATTCGGGCCGGTTACCGCTTATCAACTGGGATACAGCCCGATTGGCCCCCCCCTGATG
>JAPLJE010000441.1 GCA_026388755.1 Deltaproteobacteria bacterium
ATAAAAATAAGTAGTCGCTGATAACTAATAGAAGCATAATACACAACTCTCTGATAAATCAATATAATTTTAAATAGTTGAGGCTTAAGTCAACGACATTGAGTATAACCTCGAAAGGGCTGGATCTATGCCTTAAATCGATGGCGTTGTCAGCTGTCCTGTTCTTCAATGCTCTGAAGGATTACAAGGGTTTCAGAGCAATATCCCTTCTGCATGTCTTTTCTCTATTGACATCCCTTGTTTCATAACAATATTTTCCATAGTATTTCTATTTTGATGATTCATGCTCGAATTGTAAATGGTGTTTAAACCGTTTTATTTTTTGTTATGGAGGAAAGTACCGATGGATTATATTTCAGGAGGCGGGTGTCCATCATCTGCAAAGAAAAAAGATCAGCATGCCGAACAGGATGCTTCTGTCAAAGGGGCTCTGGGCAAGATCAAACATAAATTCATTGTCATGAGCGGCAAGGGCGGGGTCGGCAAATCGAGCACATCCGTTAATCTGGCGGTTGCGCTGGCCGGCAAAGGCTATCAGGTCGGCCTCATGGATGTGGACCTGCATGGCCCGGATATTCCCCGCATGCTGGGCATCAAGGGGATGCTCGGGATGACGGAACATCAGAAACTCAGCCCCATGAAATACTCGGACAACCTGAAAGTGGTTTCCATTGAATCCCTGATGTCCGGGAAGGATGACGCCATTATCTGGAGGGGTCCGGTCAAATATTCCGCTATCAAGCAGTTTATCGGGGATGTGGACTGGGGGGAACTGGATTATTTAATCATCGATTCGCCGCCGGGCACCGGTGATGAACCCTTGACCATTGCCCAGACCATTTCGGATGCACAGGCCATTATCGTCACCACGCCTCAGGAAGTGTCGCTGGCCGATGTTCGAAAATCCATCAGCTTCTGTAAAACCGTTAAATTGGATATTTTCGGGCTGATTGAAAACATGAGCGGGTATTCTTGCCCGCACTGCGGGGAACATATTGATCTGTTCGGGTCCGGCGGCGGGGAAAAAACCGCAAGTGATGCAGGCATCCTGTTTTTGGGAAAGATTCCGTTTGATCAGAAGGTCGTGGCCTGCGGTGATTCCGGCTGCGCCTTTCAGGAAACGTATAAAGATTCGCCGGTAACCCTGGCATTTAACAAGATTGCCGATAGAATGGCAGATCTGAGTTGATTTCTCATGATTCAGGGGACGGGATCTGGTCAGGTGGGTTGGGTTGCCACCTGACCTAAGGGGTCAGCCAGTCTCTATTTTCCTTTTTCTGGAGAAACCAGATCGGACAGGCGGATCGGAATTTGCAGTAAATCTCCGCATCCTGACAATGCAGGCACGCTTCGCACAGAGCAATTTCATGTTTCATGCACCGGTAACGGGTTTCTCTGTCCGAATGATTAATACACGTATCCACAATAGCCTCCAACTTCCGTATCCCCTGGAAAGACCTTAATGAACACCAAGCTGTCTCTTTATGTTGACCCGGATGACATCGATTCTCCCCGGGCAATTCTTGATCTCATTAAAAAACAGCTCAACCTGGCCGCTGATGTGGATCCGGAGTATGTGATCCACCGGAAATCCATTGACGCCAGAAAGAAGCGGCCGCGGTTTTTACTGGATATTGAGGTGTTTTCTCCGGAAACGTTACAGAAAAAAACGCTGTTTCAGGTAAATTTCAAATCCCTATCCCCGGATCATCGGGTGGTGATCGTCGGGGCCGGACCTGCCGGATATTTTGCGGCCCTGGAGCTTTTGGAGCAGGGCATCCGCCCGATTCTACTGGAAAGAGGAAAAGATGTCACGTCCCGTCGCAAGGATATTCAGCAGATTCACAGCAAAGGTATTGTGAACCCGCACTCCAATTACTGTTTCGGCGAAGGCGGGGCCGGCGCCTATTCGGATGGCAAACTCTACACCCGCTCCCATAAACGGGGCGACATCGGCAAAGTACTGTCCCTGATGGTTGCGCATGGCGCACCGGAGGATATTCTGATAGACGCCCATCCCCATATCGGATCCAACAGGCTTCCGCGTGTGGTCAAATCCATTCGGGAAACCATCCTGTCTCATGGCGGCGAAATCCACTTTGAATCCTGGGTAACGGATTTGATCATAGAAGGCGGCAGAGTTACGGGCGTATGGGCGGAAGGAAAAGGAAAAATACCGGCAGATGCCGTGATTCTGGCAACCGGCCATTCTGCGCGCGATATTTTTGAGCTGCTTGACCGGAAAAATATCCTGATTGAACCCAAGCCCTTTGCCCTGGGCGTGCGGGTGGAACACCCCCAGTCCCTGATTGACCGGATTCAATATCACCACAGCCCGAGGCACCCCAAATTGCCGGCTGCCAGTTACCGGCTGGTCGAACAGATTGATGGCAGGGGCGTGTTTTCATTTTGCATGTGCCCGGGCGGTTTCATCGTGCCGGCGGCCACGGCGCCGGGCGAGATGGTCATCAACGGGATGAGCCTGGCAGGCCGGGATGCCCCATTTTCCAATTCGGGGGTGGTGGTGGAAGTCCGCCTTGAGGATATCGATGCGGCTTCGGAAAAGGGGCCGCTGGCTGCAATGGATTTTCAGAAAAAGCTGGAGCAACTGGCTTTTCAGGCCGGCGGAAATGGTCTGCTGGCTCCGGCCCAGCGCATGACGGATTTTGCAGCAGGCAAGCTGTCGTCGGTCCTGCCGAAATCTTCTTATAAGCCCGGCATCGTCTCCGCACCGGTGCATGAACTGCTTCCAGAAGGCATTTGCCGGCGTTTGCAGGCGGCTTTTCAGGCGTTTGATAGAAAAATGAAGGGGTATTTCACCGGGGAGGCGCTGGTGCTTGCGATCGAATCCCGGACCAGCTCTCCGGTAAGGATTCCGCGGGATGAAAACACCCTGATGCACCCGCAGGTCGAGCAGTTGTACCCTTGTTCTGAAGGAGCCGGATATGCCGGCGGGATTGTGTCGGCAGCCCTCGATGGCCAGCGGGTCGCCCGCCGGATCTCCGAAATCCTTTAACCTGTTTTATGATACCTTGACAGCCACTCCTTCCGGAATGGTTCGAAGCGATGGTCCGAAATTGCCTGCCGCATATCCTTCATCAGATCCTGATACAGCGTCAGGTTGTGGATGGTGGCCAGGGTTTCGGCCAAAGGATCCCGGGTAAAAAACAGATATCGGAGCACCATGCGGGAATAAGTCTGGCAGGTATAACACGAACAGTGGGTATCGATCGGATATTTATCCTTGCGATAGGTCTTGTCCATGATCCGGAGTTTTCCCAGGCGGGTAAAAAACGTACCCTGCCTGGCATACCGGGTGGGAATTACGCAGTCGAACATGTCCATGCCCAGCGATACTGCGGCCAGTAGATCTTCGGGAAGGCCAACGCCCATAAGATACCGCGGAAGATGCTCCGGTAAAAACGGGGCCGCGTGCCGAACCACCGTCTGCATCAGATCGAATCCTTCCCCGACGCTGACCCCGCCAATGGCAAACCCGTCAAAGGGGATGGCGGTAATCTCTCTGGCGCTCTGTTCCCGAAGATGCGGATACACCCCTCCCTGGATGATGCCAAACAGAAACTGATGGGGCTGAAGGGACACTTCGCGGCACCGGGCGGCCCATCGCGTGGTGCGCTTCAAGGACTCTTGCACGTAAGCTTCGGGCGCCGGGTATTCCACACATTCGTCAAAGGCCATGACAATGTCGGCTCCCAAATCCCGCTGGATTTCCATGGATCGCTCCGGGCCCAGAAAAAGCCGCTCCCCGTTCTCCTCGTAGGCAAAGCTGACGCCTTCTTCGGTAATCTCCTTCTGGGGCAAGGAGAAAACCTGAAAACCGCCGGAGTCGGTCAGAATGGTCTGATGCCATCCCATGAAACGATGCAGTCCGCCCATGCGCTGAACCGTTGCCAGGCGCTCGCTGAGCGATAAATGGTAGGTATTGGCCAGAACCACCTGAGCGCCGGTTTCGGCGACATCTTTTGGCATGGTGGACCGCACAAAACCGGCCGTGCCTACCGGCATGAACGCCGGAGTCTGAACCGTTCCGTGACCGGTGGTAAACTCGGCCCGCCTGGCCCCGCAGGGGTCAACGGTCTGAAGCCGGAACTGAATGTCTTTTAATGGCATATAAACGCTTTCATATAGATAACCTTATTATCTCCAGGCGCATAAAAATCCATCAGGATCGCTTCCTGATGATAGCCGCAGGAAAGATAAAACCGGTGGGTCGGAGTATAAGGTTTTCGGGAGGATGTCTCGACGTAAATTCGCCGGCCGTTCATTTCCTGAATCCGCACTTCCGTCAGTTGCAGCAGGCGCCTGCCGATACCCGTTTTCTGAAGGTCTTTTTGAACGGCTATCCAGTAAAGGTCAAATCGTCCCTGAGTGAACGGAATGGGGCCAAAACAAGTATATCCTATCACGATGCCGTCTGTTTCCGCAAACAGGAATTCGTACCCGCTGGACGGTCCCCGGGCCAGTCTTTCTTCAACAAGTTCCCGTGCAATAGATGTTTCTTCGGGATAAAAAAGTCCACAGGATTCGGTCAGACGAAAAATATCTTCGGGGTCCGAGCGATGAACGGTGTCCCGAAAGGTAACATGCAGGCCCTGCTTACGCATTTACGGCGATTTCCCATGACGGTTCATCGGATTCCGTGTGGCGCCGGGCGGCGATCTGGACCATCGGTTCATGAATAATGCGTTCAACAATATGCTTGAAGGTCAAATCCGCTTTGCCGGCAGCGGCCACGAATCCGCTGTCCGGTGCAATGCAGGGATTGGTATTGACTTCCAGAACCCAGGGATTGCCGTTTTCATCCACCCGGAAATCCACGCGGGCATATCCTTTCAAATTGAACAGCTTCCAGCATTCTCTGGCAATTTTA
>JAPLJE010000417.1:0-2698 GCA_026388755.1 Deltaproteobacteria bacterium
AAGAAGCATTCCAGACAGGGGGTCCGTCCGGGGATAAATGTGGACACCATCCCGGTAACCCCATCGACCCCTCCGTAAATGAAGGGAATGCCTTTTAAAATGGAGGCCCGATTCAGTATTTTTCGGGTATTCAGATTGTCCGTGCCATCCAGAATGACCGTGCAGTCAGCTACCATATCCAGGATGGTTTCATCCGAAATGAGTTTCTGGATTGGCTCGACATTGCAATAAGGATTGAGGTTCCGGAGTTTTTCCAGGGCGGACAGCGTCTTGGGTTTTCCGATGTCGCCGGTTCCATGAAGGATCTGGCGATTCAGGTTTCCGGCTTCCACGCAATCCCCATCTGCAATCCGGAGAGAGCCGATTCCGGCGGCAGCCATGTAATAGGCTGAAACAGAGCCAAGCCCTCCGACACCGGCAACCAAAACCCGGGCATGCTTCAGCTTGATTTGGCCTTGCGGACCGATTTCAGGCAGGATCAGTTGCCGGCTGTATCGGATCGTTTCCTCGGAAGAGATGCTTTGAATGGCCATGATATGTGCTTTTGCGCCGAGTCACGGGCTGGGGCCCCGGACCCGGCGGAATGGTAGCTGTCTTTTAGTCTGTTTTGCCTTTTTTTGCTTCCTGGATTGCCAGATATACCCGCTCCGGCGTCATCGGCAGTTCATGAATCCTGACGCCGATGGCGTCATAAACCGCATTCAGGATGGCGGGGATGGTGGGCATGATGGCGCCTTCGCCGACTTCCTTGGCGCCAAAAGGCCCATTGGGTTCATTGCTTTCCACGATAATGGTCTTGATCTGCGGCATATCGAGCATGGTGGGAATTTTGTACTCCGCCAGATCCGCGTTGATGACGTGGCCTTTGTTGTCAAACTTGACTTCCTCGAACAAGGCTTCCCCCAGTCCCATCGAAACCGAACCTTCCATCTGGCCTTCAACGGATGTGACATTGATGGCCCGGCCGCAGTCATGGGCATCGGTGATCCGGTCCACCGTGATCTGGCCGGTTTCCTCATCCACCGTTACTTCGGCAATCTGGGCCGAGCATCCGTAGGCCGGGGAGGTTCCTACGGTCGCACCCTTGTATTTGCCGCCAAGCTCGGGCGGCTTGTATTTGCCGGTACCGACAATGCTGCCTTTGGAAAGATAGGCAATTCTGGATGCTTCTCTGAAGGTGAGCGGGCCCTCTGCGGGATTGTCGCTCCATCCCCGGTGTTCCTTGACGTAGCGGGTCCGAAGCCCGCTGAAATCGATATTTTCCTGCTTGAATATGATCAAACTGTTTTTAATATCCATATCCGCAACCGGAACATTCAGCTCTTTTGAGAGCACTTCAAGAACCTGTCTGCGGGCATCTTCCGCGGCCTCCTTGACGGCATGACCGGTCATCAGCGTCTGCCTGCTGGAGTAGGCCCCGAGATCCACGCCAAAATCGGTGTCCCCGGACTCAAGCCGGACATCTTCCAGGCGGATCCCCAGCGCTTCGGCGGCAATCATGGCAAATGTGGTGTCCGATCCCTGTCCGATTTCCGCGGATGCCGTATAGACCAGCGCGGTGCCGCCGTCTTCCGTGAGCTTGACAACCACGGTGCCGTGATAGGTATCCGAGCGGTAGATCGGATATCCGGCGCCGGATACAAAGAACCCGCATGCCATGCCGATTCCCTTGCCCTTGGGGAGTTTGCCTTTTTTGGCGGTCCATTCCGAGCCGTCCTTTACGGCTTCGATGCATTCTTTCATCCCAAGGCTGCTCATGTTCAGGTCATTGCAGGTGACGTCTCCGGCGACCATCATATTTTTAAGCCTCAGTTCGATCGGACTCACCTTCAGTTCTTCGGCGATCATGAGCAAGCCCGGGCCGCCACCCCGCCATGTCCCCGCATAGCGCCGCAGGCCGGCTTGTTGTTGTATATCCGGTATCCGTCGTATTTCATATTGGGCAGTTTGTACGGGCCGCCCAGAAGCGAGCCGGCATAATAGACCGTTGCGATACCGAAACTGGAATAGGCGCCGCCGTCCAGATAACAGAGATGCTTGAGCGCCAGGATGGTCCCATCTTTTTTTACGCCGGTGGTCATGGTGTGGGTGAACTGATGCCTGGCCCGTCCGTACTGAAAAACCTGCTCCCGGTTGTAGTTCATCTTGACCGGCTTTCCGGTTTTCATGGACAACAGACAGGCTGAGAGCTCCAGGGGATTGGCCGATGCCTTGATGCCGAATCCCGCGCCCACATAAGGCTTGACCACCCGGACTTTCCCGACCGGAAGTTTCAGGACCATGGCCACGGTACGTTGAACATAATGGGGAACCTGGGTGGAGCTGTACAGGGTGAGATTTACGGAATGGTCATAGGAGGCGATGCACCCCTGGGGTTCGATGAAGGCCGCATCCTGGCGCTTGTTCTTGAATGTCGTGGTTTTGATGAGATCGCAGTCGGCAAAGGTTGCTTCGACATTTCCAAATTCCGAATGCACCTCGGCGCAGATGTTCCCCGGATAGGTGTCATGCAGCACCGGGGCTCCCTCTGCCATGGCTTCTTCAATGGTGAATACGGCGGGCAGCTCCTCATATTCGACCTCGATCAGGGATACGGCTTCCAGCGCGGTTTCCAGATCCACTGCGGCAACGGCTGCGATATCATCTCCGACATAGCGGACTTTTTCGTAACAAAAAAGCGTTTCGTCATATCGGGCGG
>JAPLJE010000417.1:2719-3627 GCA_026388755.1 Deltaproteobacteria bacterium
ACAACGGATTTGACGCCTGGCAGGCTCCTGGCCTTTGAAGTATCGATACTGACAATTCTGGCGTGCGCCAGCGGGCTTTGCAGTAATGCGCCATAAAGCATTCCCGGCAGGGTCATGTCATCGATGAAAACTGCTTTTCCCGTGGCCTTGTCCGGGGTATCCACCCTGACGGCCCTGCTGTTAATGACGGTATATTCGCTCATGAGATATCTCCTGATAATTGTGAATTGCGAATTATGAATTACTGGTTGAGGATGTTTTGTAAATTCTTAATTCTTATTTTCTAATTGGGCTGTGGTACGGATTTAACGGCTTCAATGATTTTCTGATATCCGGTGCACCGGCAGAGATTGCCGGACAAAGCCCTTCGGATTTCGGTTTCACTGGGGTTTGATTTTTGATCCAGAAGCGTTTTTGCGGAAAGAATCATTCCGGACGAACAAAAACCGCACTGGATGGCACCTTTTTCCACGAATGCTTCCTGAACCGGATGCAGTCCCTCTCCGGTTTCCAGGCCTTCAATGGTCTGGATGCTGCGGCCGTCGGCCTGAAGGGCCAGAACCAGGCAGGAATTAACCGCTTTGCCGTCCAGGATCACGGTACAGGAACCGCAGTCTCCCATTTCGCATCCTTTTTTGGTTCCGGTCAGCCCCAGTTGATACCGGAGCAGATCGACCAGGGTCTGGTTGGGTTCCACAGCCACTTCATATTGTTGATCATTGATGGTCAGATGAATCAGTTTTTTCATGAGTATTCTCCCTTTATTGGCGATGGGTGGCTTCGTGGAATGCAATGTCGAGCGTTCGTCGGGTCAACACGCCTACCATGTCTCTCTTGTAGACGGCAGTTCCCCGGAAGTCGTCGATTGGGGTGCTGTCTGAACTTGCGGCGGCTCCGGCTCTTGAAAA
>JAPLJE010000554.1 GCA_026388755.1 Deltaproteobacteria bacterium
ACACTTACCGGCCAGATAAACTCGGCATATTCACGGCCTTTGGTATACCCCAGTGACAGGCCGACAACGCCTGCGACGACAGCCAGATTCCACAACACAACCGTGACGAGCCCCAGCTTTTGACTGTAAAGTGGCGTACGCATGAGTCTGGGCACAAAATAATGCGCTGCTGCCAGCAGACCCGGCGTGACAAATCCGAACAGGACCAGGTTGACATGAATGGGTCGGATACGTCCAAACTCCAGAAAACCGATATTGGCCATAAAATCGGGGGCAATCAAATAGCCTGCTGCCAACATGCCCACGGAGGTTGCCACTGCAAACCAAAAAGCAGAGGTCAAACAATAGACTTTGGAAGTAAGATACGGGTCTGTTTCAAAGGCTATGTCGAATGCCATCAATATTCCCTTCAACTGTGACATGCCAGCCAGCAGTCCACATTGGCATTTTTTCCCCGGTGGCAGCCGATGCAGAATTCCATGTAAAATGTTTTTCCCCGGATGCGGTCAAAAGTTTCAACTTCGCCATGGCATTGCCTGCACGCAATCTCTTTTTGAATGTGCCGCTGGTGATTGAACAACACATGTTTGGCCAGATAATTGGCTTTTTTCCATGGCGTCGGCGTTCGCGTGTCGAAATACCGATGTTCCTTTTGTATCCAGAAATGATTGGCAATAATGTATTTGTGGCAATGCAGGCATTTTTCGACTGGCGGCAGACCCGGATGCCGGGAATAACTCACATAAGGATGGCAATATTCACACTGGATATCTTTAACCCCGGCATGGACCCGGTGGCTGAAGGGGATCGGTTGCTCAGCACCGATACGGGTTCCGGGGGTGTCGTAGAAGAAAAACAGAAAGCTGGCCACCAGCACGGCGCACAGAAATATCAGCAAGATAGGCCCATTATTTCGATTCATCGCTGCAATCATCGCATTCATGGTCGCGCCTCTGGCGGTTGCGAGCTTAACACTTCCGGAAACTGGTTTAGGAAAACCGCCACGGAAGCGGCCATCAATCCCACAAAGCCCAGGCTGATCAAGCCATCCGAGATGTTCAAGGGCAGGTGAACTGCGTTGGGCCTGTAAATCGGCCCCAGAATCAGAAAATGCTCCAGCCACATACTTATGATAACGGCCGAACAGATGACGGTCATGGCCTTGGGAAGGGTCTTGATTCTTTTGTTGATCAGAACCAGAAAAGGAAGGATGAACCCGGTCGCAAAAACCGTCCATGCCAGGGTATTCCAAGGCGCGATCTGGGTTCGCTGAATCATGTAGGCGGTTTCTTCCGGAATGTTTCCATACCAGATGACAACGAGCTGCACATAAAAGAAATCCCCCCAGAGCATGCAGAAGGCAAAAAAGAGCTTGCCGATATCATGAAACTGTGAAGGCGTCAGCGAAAAGCCCACTTTTGGATGCAGGTGCAGCAGGGAGGCCAGAATGATGACTGCGCCCAGTCCCACATAAAACGCCTTGACAAAGGTATAAGCCCCAAAAAGGGTGGAATACCACTGGGGATCCATGCTCATCACCAGGTCAAAGCCGATCAAGGATAGCACCAAGGCAAAGGCCAGGATGTAGAGATTGCCATAAACCATCATTCGCCTGCGATATTTTTCGAAATCCGGTGGCTGCCGCTGCCAGCGTCGGGCCAGCAGACCGGAAAAGCCGGACCGGCCGCTGTCATGGGGCAGCTTGAAACACAGCACATGATATAAATAGGCGAACCCCAAACCATATAAAATGGATATGGCAATAAAATTGCGGAAAAACAAAAACGGCAGGTTAAGCCAGGCTTCCTTTCCATGAAGATTCATACCCAGCCAGGGGAAAACATGGACCTTGCCCAGGAAAAGCATGAGAAAAAGCAAAAAAGAAACCGGAAAAAAGGCGGCAAAGGATTCGGAAACGCCCGAAAGCAGGCGGCTCCACCTGGCCCCAACGGTGTTCATCACAATTGAAAACAGCAGACCTCCCTGTGAAATCGCTGAAAACAGGAGAAAATTGATCAGATAGGTCTGCCATGCCTTTTCAGGATGATCGCCCGCAACCTGGACGATAAACGTGACAGCCCCGATCACCATGAAAGCAAAAAAGATTGCGATCAGGAATCGGCTGAATATTTTTGGTTCTCTAAAAGTCATAGGGAGTGTGAATTAATCAAAGTTTTTAACTTCCGCGCCCTTGTTCAGAAAAAAATTGATCAGTTCGGCTTGCTGCCCTGGACTGCACGCGGCCAAAACGCCAAAGCGGTTTGCCGAGCAGTCAGGGTCATAACCACCGGGTAGATCGAACTGCGCAAGCCGAGCCTGGGTCAGCAGCCCGATCATATTGCCAAAGACCGCAAACAGAATCGTAAATTCAAATCCCACAATGAAAAACGGAACCCAGGCAACCACGGGTTTGCCGCCGACAATGATGCTCCAGCGAGTTGCCGAAAATACGGCCAGGCCAAAGCCTGAAAAAAAACCCGAGATGCCGCCAGCCAGCGTGAACCAGCCAACCCTGCTTTTCTTCAGCCGCAGAAAATCCATGATGACATGACCGGGAATCGGGCTGTGAACCCGCATGAAAGTCCAGGAGGAATTCATCAGTTCGCGAACGGCGGATGCAGCATTCTCCTCTCTTACAAACAGCCCCAGAATGGGAATCTGTTTATCCGGAACAAGCAAGTCGGGAATTCGCGGGGAGGATAAGACAGGAGACGGATCATCATCGGTATTTTCAACTAACTTTGCTTTCGATGGATGCAGGGTTTCCTTCATTTCCGTCATGGAAACCGAAGGCAGGTGCTTGACAAAAAGAACGAACAGAAAGAAAAACAGGCAAAAACTGCCCAGCATGATTCCCAGCTCAATAGGCCTCGGCCAGTACAGCCCCCAAGCATAGGGCAAGAAATCATGGGCAACGCTGCCGATAATGATGACAAAGCGTTCATACCACATGCCGACGTTGATGATCAGTGAAATTCCAAAAAGCAAGGAAATGGAAGTCCGGATTTTCTTGAACAGAAGCAGCAGCGGAATCTGGGTGTTGCAGATGATCATGATCCAGTACTCCCGGCTGTAATCGCCGAAGATTCGCCAGCGGAAGGTTTCCATTTCAACGATGTTATGGCTGTACCAGGCGATGAAGAGCTCGGTTCCATAGGCAAACCCGACGATCAGTCCGGTAAAGACGATGGTTTTGGCAACGCTTTCCAGCACGTGAACCGTGATGAAGGATTCGAAGCGGAATATTTTCCGCAGCGGAATCATCAGGGTCAGGACCATGGCA
>JAPLJE010000439.1:0-1783 GCA_026388755.1 Deltaproteobacteria bacterium
AACCAGATTGAAGAAGGCGCGGGTTTAAAAAAGCGGATCATATCCGGAGAAAAAACCGTGCATGAAACCCGCCGAAAACGAAAAGACGGCTCGCTGATTCCGGTATCGGTGACCGGAACATCGATTGTGATCGATGGTAAAACTGTCGGCATTTATGCGATCTACCGAGATATCACGGATATCAAGAACGCGGAAGAGCGGCTGAAACAGGCAAAAGAGGACGCCGAGGCGGCCAATCGCGCCAAAAGCATTTTTCTGGCCAACATGAGCCATGAAATCCGGACTCCGATGAATGCGATTCTGGGATATACCCAACTGATGCAGCAGGATGCCACGCTTTCTTCGGATCAGCTTCAGAGCCTGGCGATTATCAGCCGCAGCGGCGATCATCTGCTGAATCTGATCAACGATGTTCTGGAAATGTCCAAAATCGAAGCCGGCCGGGTGGCGCTTCACCCTAATGCATTTGATTTGCATGCGCTTCTGGATGATATCAAACTGATGTTTACCGTTCGCACCCGCGCCAAGGGGCTGATATTGGAATTGACGTTTGGCGAAGCCATTCCCCGTTATATTGTCGCGGATGAGGGCAAATTGCGGCAGGTGATTATCAATCTTTTGGGGAATGCCTTAAAATTTACGGAACAGGGAAAGATTGCCCTGCAGGTCCATGCTGTCAGGCATCCCGCGTCTGAGACGGAAGCTGCGGGAGACCGGGCCCTGCACTTTGCGGTCATAGACTCCGGCGCGGGCATCGCGCCGGAGGATCTGAAGCTCATTTTCCAGAGTTTTGAGCAGACAGACCTCGGTCGGGCCAAAGAGGGGACCGGTCTGGGTCTGGCCATTTGTCGCGAATATGTGAATCTGATGGGAGGTGAGATCCAGGTGGAAAGCAGTGCGGGTATGGGGAGCACTTTCCGATTTTCCATTCCATTGGAAACCGGAAAAGGGGATGATGTTCCAATCCGGCCGGTTGCCCATCGTGTCATGGGTCTTGAGCCCGGTCAGCCCGACTATCGCATTCTGGTTGTTGATGATAATCCCACCAACCGGGATATTCTGGTCCGCATGCTGGAGCGTGTGGGGTTTGGGGTCCGGGAGGCTGCAGACGGCCGGCAGTGCCTCGATATGTTTTTTGAATGGCACCCACAGGTGATCATGATGGACATCCGCATGCCGGTCATGGACGGTGTTGAGGCTACAAAACGGATCAAGGCTACCGAAAGCGGAAAGGACACCATCGTCATTGCTGTCAGCGCCAGCGCACTGGAGGAGCAGCGGATCGGCGTTCTGGAGTACGGCGCAGACGCTTTTATTCGCAAACCATTCAAGGAAAGCGTCATTCTTTCGGAAATTCAGCATTTCCTTGGCGTGGCTTACCGGTATGAAAGCCCGGAGCCTGAAACAGCCGGCGGAACAGTCCTTCCCGCACCCCAGAGCCTGTCCGATCTGCCGGCCGAACTGGTCAATGGCATGCGCAGCGCTATCAATGGCGGATATCACGAGGAACTGATGGCGCTGATTGAGACGGTCGCGCAGCAAAACCCCAGCGCCGCTCAGGCCTTACGGCAACTGGCGGATGAATACCGGTATGAGCAACTGCTGGCGCTGCTCGGAGGCTATCCATGATCCCACAACGCCAAAGCAATACGATTATGGTCGTGGATGATACACCGGCCAATCTGAAACTTCTGGAAAAAATGTTGAAAGAGCAGGACTATCGGGTCCGAAGCTTTCCCAGGGGCGCCATGGCGCTGAAATCGGCCCTGGATGACCCGCCGGA
>JAPLJE010000439.1:1801-9943 GCA_026388755.1 Deltaproteobacteria bacterium
ATGGCGCTGAAATCAGCCCTGGATGACCCGCCGGATATCCTCTTTCTGGATGTCAACATGCCGGAGATGAACGGCTATGAGGTATGTCAGCAGTTGATGTCCGACCCTCGCACCCGGGATATTCCGGTCATCTTTATCAGCGCATTGACTGAAACCCTGGATAAAGTCAAAGCCTTTCATGTCGGCGGCGTCGATTATATCACCAAGCCGTTTCAGTTTGAGGAAGTGCACGTGCGGGCAGAAGTTCATTTGAAATTGGTTCACGCCCGTCGGGCGATCGAAGAAAAAAATACGGAACTCCAGCAGGCGCTGGCTGATCTTAAAATTGCCCAGCAGCATCTGGTTCAATCGGAGAAACTGGCTGCCCTGGGCGTCCTGACCGCAGGCATTGCGCATGAAATCAACAACCCGGTTAATTTCATCAAGACCAGCGCGCTGGGACTGAGTGCGGATATTCATGATCTGCAAAAAGTTTTGAAGCTGTATGAAGAATGTCGGACCGAATGCCGTCACCCAACCCTGCCGGATCGCATCGATGCGCTGAAAGAAGAAATGGAATACACCACGGTAACCACGGAAATCGAGGAGTTGTTGGATCACATCCAGGAAGGGGTTCGCCGCACGGAGGAGATTGTCAACAGCCTGCGCACCTATTCCCGGATGGATACGCCGGCTGATGAAAAAACCGATGTGCATGCATTGATCGATGCCTCGCTTGTGGTACTCAAGCCGCGCTACAAAAAAACCATTTCGATCGAAAAATCATACAACCCCGTGCCCGCGCTGCAGGTTCAGCCCGGCAGGTTGATTCAGGTTTTCACCAATATCCTCTCCAATGCCATCGATGCCATCCACGGCAAGGCGGCGCAGCAACAGGGGACGATCACGATCAGAACAACCCTTCAAACGCGGGAATCCGGACCCTACGTTGTCATTGAGTTTTGCGATACCGGTCCGGGAATCCCCGGAGCCATTCGGGACAAAGTTTTTGATCCGTTTTTTACGACCAAGGATGTGGGGAAAGGAACGGGGCTTGGCCTGTCTATCAGCCTCGGTATTATTCAGGACCATAACGGTCTGATTGAAATTGCCAATATCTCGGGCACCGGGACAACGGTTTCTGTCCTTTTGCCCCTGGAAAAGGAGGCGCCATGACCCCCATAACGTCCATACCCAAAGTCCGTATTCTGTATGTGGATGATGACATCGAAAACCTCAACAGTTTCAAGGCCGTTTTTCGTCGCATCTATGACGTCCATCTGGCGGATTCTGCCCAGCAAGCTTTGGATATTTTAAGGAAAACAGATATTCATGTGCTGATCACCGATCAGCGGATGCCTGGCATGACCGGCACCGAGCTGTTGGAGCGCGCCGCAGCGCTATATCCCGATATCCTGCGGTACATGCTGACCGGATTCAGCGACTTTGACCCCCTGGTGGATGCCATTAATAAAGGCAAATTGCTGGGCTATTTTTCCAAGCCGATTGATCATGAATTCATCAAGTCACGGATTGAAGAGGGGTTAAAGCGCCATTACCTGGAACTGAAAAACCAGATTTTACTGGAAGAAATCCGGCAAAACGAGATATTTCTCACCGCGATTATCGATAATATCCCGGATATGATTTTTGTAAAAGATGCTGAAAATCTGAGTTTTGTGCGGTTTAACCGGGCTGGTGAGACCCTTCTGGGGTATCCGGTTGAAGAGATGATCGGAAAGACCGATTACGACTTCTTTTCCAAGGAAGAGGCCGATTCCTACACCCGTAAAGATCGGGAGGTGCTTGAAACCAAACAGTTGATAGAAATCCCCGAGGAAAGCATTCAGACCCGGTTCCAGGGCTGGCGATGGCTTCACACCAAAAAAATCCCGATCCTGGATGCCGATGGCAATCCCCTGTATCTGCTGGGGGTGTCACGGGATATTACCGAATACCGCGCGATGCAGGAAAATGAGAAAAAACTGGAAGCGCAACTGCGCCAGGCCCAAAAGATGGAAGCCATTGGCACCCTTGCCGGTGGTATTGCCCATGATTTCAATAATATCTTGACCTCCGTAATCGGTTTTAGCGATTTGGCCCTGGGATTTGTCGAAAAGGGATCAGAGTTAGAAGGCTATGTGCAGGAAGTCAATACAGCAGGCAATCGAGCCAAGGAGCTGGTCAAACAGATATTGACCGTTGCCAGACAGTCCAAAACCGAGCTAATTCCCGTTCAGATCAGCCTGATTGCCAAAGAGGCCCTCAAACTGATCCGATCCACGCTTCCCACAACCATCGATATCCGGACATCTCTGGATAGTCGTGCGATCATTCATGGAGACCCCACCCATATTCATCAGATATTCATGAACCTGTGCACCAATGCGGCTCAGGCCTTGGAAAGCGACAGCGGAATTATAACGGTAAGTCTGTCTGATTCAAAGTTGGATCCAGATATCAAGGAAAAACCCTCTGACCTGACGCCGGGGGATTATATCACCATCACCGTGACAGACACCGGAAAGGGAATTTCAGAAAAAGACATGGAGTTCATTTTTGAGCCCTATTTTACCACCAAAGAGATTGGGACGGGAACCGGATTGGGGCTTTCGGTTGTCCATGGTATAGTGAAAAGCTATGGCGGGGACATTTCGGTTCAGAGTGAGATTGGCCACGGATCAACATTTACCATTTATTTACCGGTGATAAAAACTGAAATCCGGCGTGAGCCGGAAACCTTCGATACCTTGCCGGCAGGCAATGAACGGGTTTTAATGATCGATGACGAACCAGCCATCGCAACCCTGTGCGGGGAAATTCTGACGCATCTGGGCTACAAGGTAACTACCCAAACGAACAGCATCAAAGCGCTGGAGATGTTTAGACACAGTCCGAATGATTTTGACTTGGTGATAACCGACATGAGCATGCCGAACATGGCTGGAGACCGTCTGGCTGCCGAGCTCATGAAAATCAGACCGGACATTCCGGTGATTCTATGCACCGGATACAACAAAAACATTTCTGAAACCCTGGCTGCCGAAATCGGAATTCGGGCACTGTTGATGAAACCCCTGACCAAAACGGGGCTGGCAAAAACCGTTCGAAACGTGCTGGACGGTGCATCGGGTTAAAAATGATTCCCCTTGCTTTCACTATCGAGTGTATCGTATATCCCCAGACATGGACAGTGCCAGACATCTGATCATATCCGTTCTGATCACCCTTGCCATCATTTTGTGCGGATCCTGGGGATTCATGGCCATTGAAGGCTGGAGTTTTCTGGATGCCCTCTACATGACCGTGATTACCCTGACCACCGTGGGGTTTGGAGAAGTCCATCAACTCAGCCATATCGGTCAAATGTATACCATACTCCTGATATTTGTAGGAGTTGGTTTTTTGGGATATGCGGGTGCGACACTGATTCGGTACATGATCGAAGGACGGATTCGAATCATTCTGGGGAGGCGGAGGTTGGATAAAAAAATTACCCGCTTGAAAAATCATTACATTGTCTGTGGTTATGGCCGCATTGGAAGAGTCTTGTGCATGAATCTTCATCAAAAGCCCATTGATATCGTGGTGATTGAAAAAAGTCCGGACCTGATACCGGTCATGGAAGAAGACAAAATTCTGTACCTGTCCGGCGATACGGCGGATGAGGCAATTCTCTTGAGCGCGGGGATCGAACGCGCCAAAGGCCTGATCGCGGTTCTGGGAACTGACGTGGACAATGTGTTTCTGGTTTTGACAGCCAGACAACTCAATCCCAAGCTGTTTATCATGGCCAGGGCGATTTATAAGGAGTCCAAGGCAAAGCTGCTGGCTGCCGGCGCATCCGCCGTTGAATCGCCTTACGAAGTCGGGGCCGTGAGCATGGCCCACCGGATTATCCGGCCAACGGTTACCAGCTTTCTGGAACTGGCCCTGACGTATGACCGAAAAGACATTCAGATGGAAGAAATTCCGATAAGCCCTTTATCGGCACTGGCCAACGTGATGCTTAAAAATTCCGGAATCCGTCAGGAATTCAATTTGATCATTATCGCCATAAAGCAGGTTGACGGGACCATGATATTCAACCCTTCCTTTGAAACCCGGCTTGAACCCGGAGCCACGGTCATCGCCGTAGGTCAGGAACAGGATCTACAGAAGCTGGAAAAAGTATTGTGTCCGGTTTGACGGTTTTTTGAGAATTCCCCCTGGCCCCCCTTTTCCAAAGGGATGCTGCTTTAAGTCAATGATATTGTGATTGTGCTGACAAAGCCTGGTGGGGGCATATGAAAGGAGTTCGGGGTATGCAACATCAGGGGGATTCTGCCCGGACAATTCTGGTTACCGGTGGTGGCGGTTTTCTGGGAAAAGCCATTGTCCGGCTTCTCATTAACCGCAGGGACAGGGTCATCAGTTTTTCAAGGGGACATTATTCGGAGCTTGAGTCTTTAGGGGTCAAACAGGTTCAGGGTGATATTTCGAATCCGGTTGCCGTCGAAAATGCCGTGAGGGGCGTCGATAGCGTATATCATGTGGCGGCGAAAGCCGGCGTGTGGGGGGATTACAAGGACTATTACCGGATCAACACCGAAGGCACCCGCCATGTCATCGCCGCCTGTAAATCCTGCGGGGTTTCCCGCCTGATTTACACCAGCTCGCCCAGCGTTGTTTTTGACGGCGGAGATATGGAAGGCGTGGACGAAGCCGTTCCCTATCCCGGCAGTTATCACGCCGCCTATCCGGAAACCAAAGCCCTGGCGGAGCAGGCTGTCCGGGAGGCGGGAGGCCGTTTTCAGACGGCGGATGGCAGAAGGCAGAGGACAGGGAAGATCTGCCCAGCGGCAGGGGAGGGCTTGAAAACCATCATCTTAAGGCCTCATCTGATCTGGGGTCCGGGAGACAATCACCTGGTTCCGCGTATCCTTAACCGGGCAAAACGCCTCCGGCGAATCGGGGATGGCAACAACCGGGTGGATGTGATTTACATTGATAATGCGGCCAGGGCCCATCTTCTGGCCGAAGAGGCTTTGATCAGGCAGCCGGAACTTTCGGGGAATGTCTATTTCATCAGTCAGGGAAAGCCGGTTTATCTCTGGAAAATGATTGATGATATTCTTCAGGCAGGCGGGCTTTCACCGGTAAAGCGCTCGATATCTTCGAGGGCGGCTTTTCGGATCGGGGCCATCCTGGAATGGTTTTACAAGTCATTTGCAATAAAGGAAGAGCCGCAGATGACCCGATTTGTCGCTAGAGAGCTTTCAACCTCCCACTGGTTTGATATCCGCGCTGCTCAGAGGGATCTGGGGTATGCCCCGGAAGTGTCCACGGAAGAAGGACTGATCCGGCTGTCAGCGTATCTGAAAACTCAATATTAATCAGGCAGCATGTCGTAGAAATAGAGCATGGTGTCGGATCGGGTGATGATCCCGATAATGGTTCCGTTTTCAACGACCGGAAGCCTTCCCACATCGTGCTTAACCATGAGGCGGGCTGCCTGCATTGGGCTTTTGCCCGGCTCAATCGTGAGTACATTTGTGCTCATGAAGGCTTTCACCGGTGATTTCAGCCGGTTTTTCCCTTTAATTTTCCGAAAATCCCTTCGGGAAATCATGCCGACCAGTTTTCCGTCATCCACGACCGGAATGCCGGTGCAGCCTTTTTCCCGCAGAATATGCGCAGCCTGATCCATGGTGGTGTCGGACGGCAGGGTCACCACCGGAAAGGACATCAGATCGCTGATCTGGACCGAGACCTGCTGGTTGCCTTGAATCAGCTCCAGAATCATGGCTTCAACCGCTTCGGGATTGACGGATTTCAGCATGGCGGAGCCTGCTCCGGGGTGGCCGCCGCCGCCCATGCTGTTCATGATCATGCCCATGTTCAGCCCGTCCACATTGCTTCGACCGATGACAATGCAGCGTTCCCGCTCTCTGTCCGAAAATATGCCAAAGGCGGCATCCACGTTCAGGATTTCCCGGTACATTCGTACCACAACCGCCAGACTGTCCACGTGTCCCTGAATATCGAGCTTGTTGACGCTGACGCTGTAGCCGTTGAACCGCAACCTCTCCGCGTTCTGAAGCATTTCAAAGAGAATGTTCTTCTGCCTTTCACCGTAGGCCGGTCGCAGAAACGATCCCAGAACGTTCAAGTCCGCTTTCTGCTCCAGAAGAAATCCGGCGGCAAACGCATCTTCGGCCCTGCTGGAGGGGAACATGAGATTTCCGGTATCCTCGTAAAGGCCGGTCAAAAACAACGTGGCCTGAATCGGGGTCAGACGAAGACGCTGTTCCCGGAGTTCCCGGATCATCAGCGTGATGTTGGCGCCCATTTCTTCATGGCATTTCCAGGTCGGTCGGATGTCGCCTTCAATGGCGTGATGATCCCAAAGGATGATTTCAAGGCCTTCTTTCTGGCCGATTTTGTTGAACCGCTCGATCCGGCTCCAGTTGCTGACATCAACAATAATGATGCTCTTGACGTCATCGATGACAATGTCATCGGGTTCGCGAAGATTTAAAATGTCCTTGTGCATGGAAATAAAGGATTTGACATTGGGATTGATGGCTTTGGGAATCACTGGAATCGATTCCGGATAGAGCAGGGTTGCTGCAATCATGGAGGCCAGAGCATCAAAATCGGTATTTTTATGGGTGGTTACAATCTGCATATCCATTTCCTTGAAAAACTTTTCCGGTTTTCCGATCTTCTCGACTGCATTGTCGGACATTTCAGCTGGCGCCAAAGCCACTGCAGGGCCATTCATCAGCAGTGCGGATTCCGGGTGTTCCAGTTGCAGGGGGGCGTTATTGCCTGCCATCAATTGAAGTTTGAATTTTTCAACTTCGGTCTGGCTGTCTATGGTCTTTTTGGCCAGAAGATAACGCAGATAGATGATCCATAACATAATTCCCAGAATAATAAGGGCGACAGCCAGAAAAAACCATTTATAGCGCGTGATGGTATCCATTCCCACCTGACCGATATACAGGATGAGATTGGGCACAACCCAGTAGGTAAACACGGCCAGAAGCACCAGAAAACCGATGGCAAAAATGTTCAGGCGGCTGATACCGGCCATCAGGGTTTCCAGCCGGTTTCGGGCGATGGGCTCGGGGGCTCCGGAAGGAGCGCTGCCGGCGATCCTGTCGCCATAGATCAGAGCGGCAAATGCGCGGGTGATAAAACCAAAGAGCAAAATGGCGCCAACCGGAATGCCGATGGCTGCCGCAAACCAGGCCCGAAAGGGAAATGGCTCATCTTTGGAAACCCAGTTCACCTGATACTGATCCAGAGGTCCGAATGTTTTTTCAAAATAGTATTTATTGAAGCTGCTCAGGTTATTGCCTTCTGACACATGAATGATGTTGCCCCGCTGATCCTTGATTTCAAGCCAGGATTTTCTGCCGGAGTTGATGGCGGCAACGGCAAATATTTCGAGCTCGATCAAAAAAATGCCCACGGCAATGAGAATGAACAGGGGCTTGTTTTCTCTGAACAAAGATGCCATAGTATGGCTTGTTGTCATGGTGCTGTCCTGTTGATGGAGAAGCAGGAAATGGACTATGGTTAAAAGGCAAACAATATCCGTAACCGCTTGCCAAAGCCTGTTATGATTTTAATGTATCACAGGCCGGGGAACGTGTTCAAGCTGTAAAGAAAAGGTGATTATGAAAGAAATCCGAAATCAGGCCAGAAAACTGATGGAGGGGTTTTGCAGGGCCTGCCCGATATGTGACGGCAGGGCCTGTGCCGGCGAGGTGCCGGGCATGGGAGGCATCGGAACCGGTGCTGCCTTCCGGGACAATATTCTGGCGCTTTCGGAATTCCGGTTTCAGATGCGGGTGATCCATGATGTGGTGGAGCCCGATACCCGGACCCAGATCCTGGGGATTCCCCTGGAAATACCGGTTCTGGCCGCGCCCATCGGCGGGGTATCCTTTAATATGGGCGGAAAGATCTCTGAAGAGGCTTATATCGCGGCTAAGCTGGAAGGCTGCCGGGAAAAGGGCATCATCGGCTGTACGGGCGACGGGGCGCCGGAGTTGCCGAAGCCCACCATGTCCATGGCATACGTCGGTCCCATGGCCGCGAAGAGCGGGAAGCTGCGCTGCCAGTTGCTGACGCTCTCCGCTCCTGCGCCTCCGCCGTGGACGAGGATCA
>JAPLJE010000635.1 GCA_026388755.1 Deltaproteobacteria bacterium
CTCGGATTCGACAGTGCACAATGTCAGCTCAAATCATGGCTTCAATTATTCCGGCAATCCATTTTTCTATGCTATCATCATCTTTTCCAACTGATCAATAAAAAATCGGCAAAGAAACGCCGGTCCGAATTTCATTGTCAGGATTTTGAGTTGTTGAAAAACAAATTATCCGCTATATGGCCTTTTTATGAAAAAATGGAAAATCCTTCAGCCAAAGACCGAGGTGCTCAATCGCTTCTGCTCCCATCTTCAGTGCAGCCTGTCCTCGCATCTCTTCTGGCAAACCGGGGCATCGACTCCCCGGCCCTGGCAGACCGTTTTCTGTCCCCGTCTTTTCACCATCTGTCGGATCCATCTGCCATGAAGGACATGGGTACAGCCATCCGCCGCATACATGATGCCATCCTGCGACAGGAACACATCCTGATATTTGGGGACTATGATGTGGATGGAGTAACCGGAACCGTCCTGATCACCGAATTTCTGAATACCGTCGGCGCCAAGGTATCCTACTACATTCCACATCGAGAAACCGAAGGATATGGGTTGAAACCTGGTCATATCAGCGATCCCGCCATCTCAAACAACATCAATCTCATTATTACGGTGGATTGCGGATCCAGCAGCCATGAAGCCGTCCGCATGGCACGCCAGGCCGGAATCGATGTCATCATTACCGATCATCACACGATCTCATATCCCATGCCAGAAGCTCTGGCAGTGGTGAATCCCAAAAGAAGCGACTGCCCCTCCGGTGCGGGAAATCTGGCCGGCGTCGGCGTTGCATTTTTTCTGGTTATCAATCTGCGCAAGTATCTTCGGGATCGGGGTTTCTGGGCGTCCCGGAATGAACCCAATTTAAAAAGCGTTTGCGACCTTGTGGCGCTGGGCACTGTCGCGGATATGGTTCCCTTGACCGGCGACAACCGGATCTTGGTCAAAAGCGGAATCGATCTAATTAATTCGGGACCGCGCCCCGGCATTCAATCCCTGATAGAAATCAGCGGCATTCACCGCCCTTTTCTGAACTCCGAAGATATTGCATTTAAACTGGCCCCCCGGTTGAATGCTGCGGGGAGAATGGCTCATGCAAACACAGCGATTCACCTGCTGCTGACGCGCAATAGCCAAAAAACGCTGAAGCTGGCCGAAACGCTGAATGCGCTGAACTGCGAAAGACGGGCTGCCGAACAGATAGTCCTCGATGAGATTCATCTGCGGCTTCAAAATGAACCTGAACTCCTTCACGCGGGTGCGCTGGTGATGGCGGATGCGACCTGGCCGTACGGAATTCTGGGAATTGTGGCATCCAGGCTGGTACATCAGTTTTTCCGTCCGGTTGTTTTAATTTCCACCCAAAACGGGACCGGCAGAGGTTCGGCAAGGAGCATCCCCGGATTTGATCTGTATCAGGGGCTGAAAGCCTGCTCGGACAGCCTGCTCGGATTCGGAGGCCATGCTGCGGCTGCCGGACTGGAAATCTCAACGAAAAAAATCCCGGAATTTCAAAGCCAGTTTACCCGGATGGTTGACAGCCGGATATCCCGTGAACAGCTCGTCCCGGAAATGGTCGTTGACGGCATTCTGGATATCCGGGACATCACCCCGACCCTCATCGATGAGATCGAATCTTTGAAACCTTATGGAACCGGAAACCCTGAGCCGGTATTTCTGGCGAAAAACATTCAAATCGTTTCATCCGGAATTGTCGGAAGAAACACCCGGCGGATGCTACTGAAACCCGGGGACGGATCATCCGGCGCGGGCATTTCGGCGATTCAGTTCAACGTTGATTCCCCTCTGCCGATGGAGTTGGAAATACGGGAAATGATTTATCGGGTGCGCTGGAATTACTGGAATGGAAATCGCACTCCACAAATTCTTGTTGAAGATGCCATATTTTCCTTGCAATCGCCTATGAGCGAATCTATTATGAGGATTGATGATGGACTCATATCAGTTAATAACGCGATGACTTATCAAGACCCCTGATGCAGCGTGATACGATGAATGGTGTTTTACGGAAGTCATCAAAATGTATCATCAGCCCATATCAGTCAACCATTTATAAAAAAGGCGGCGTTCCATGGCTAAAGTATTCCGGCCCAGCACTCGAGAATCCAACATTCTATCCAAAATTGAATCCTCAAAAGAGCATGAGCGGAGAAAAGCCATCAGCGGACTCAAAGACTGCATAGAACCGCTGTCCAATGCCATTGCCATGAAACTGATCGAGAATAAACTAATCGAAACCACGAACAAAACCGGCCTTGAACAGCAAATTGGCAAAAGTATAGAGAAAATCAGCCATGCAGATGATTTTGACATTGACTTTCAGTGCTCCCCCTTCAGGCATGTTGCCTCACAGCCCCATGTGGTCAGTCTGTATCTGACCGCATTCGTCATTGAACAGCTGATCAACCACAAGGATGTCGTGGATGTTTACGGCTCGGATGAAGA
>JAPLJE010000164.1 GCA_026388755.1 Deltaproteobacteria bacterium
TCTCGGGCAAACCCATCGGCGAGCCGGTTGCCTGGTATGGTCCGATCGTGATGAACAGCGATGAAGAGCTGCAGTTGGCGTTCGAAGAGTACCGGAACGGGACGTTCATCAAGCATAAAAAGCCGACGGGTAAATAGTGTCTGACACTATTGTCCGCCAAAGGCGGCTTCGGATATATCCAACAGTTTCAGTGGACGTGGACAATATCCGCGCCGCTGATCAGGGAAAATCATAATGAAGCTCATATTACGACTTCTGGCTAACAGCCATGCCCGGAGTGGGCACAACGAAGGATGAAAATCTATTTTAATCTAAAGTTCTTGACCGTTCTCGCACTGGTTTTGCCCGTGTTCAGTAATGTATTGGCGTGTCCTGACGGGCAATATGAAGAGTGTTTCCTCGGAACGTGTATTTGTGTGCCGAGTGGCGGTACTGCCTTTGGGACACACGAGGTGATCGAAGAAAAAATAAGGAAAGATCCAAACAGGCTGATCGTGAATCCAGATGGACGTATCGATTCGACTGGGATTCCCACACTGGGTGATATCTTTGAGTTCATTGATAAGAACCCGGAGAAGGCGATCGAGCTGATTCAGGATACCGGACAGTGGCCGTATCTGACCGTAGCCACTGGAATTATTGCAAGCCACGACGCGGTCATCGCCAATGGCGGGCGACCCATTCCTGCTCACCTTCGCAAAACGCTCCGCCGATGGTATTCAAACGATCTGTTAAACGCGGTGCGCTGGACCAGTATTCGGGGACCGATACGGCAATTCCTGAAGGACGCCCAAATGAACTTTGACGACAACACCCTGGCCATTACCGTGATTAATGCAGTCATCTTCCGTAACGATGATCTGGCTAACGACGGGGCGCTTTGGGCACACGAACTCTACCACGTGCAGCAATATCGGGAGTGGGGTGTCTTTGGTTTTGCAAAGAAATGGGTAGACAACTCATCGGTAAGTGGTCCCGTCGAGGCGCCTGCCTATGCTCGGGAGGCGGAGGCGCGGCCGTTTTTTGCACCATGATGATCTAACCGGACAACTCCCGGAACCCTGGTTCAGTCGGCATTCCGGAGTTCGGTGCATTCGAGGGTATTCAAAAGGATAAGAAACTCCCTGTTTCCGCTGGGGCCTAGAATAGGGGAGGGGACAACTGGAAGACAGGCCCATCCGCTGTCTTTGAAAAACCGGTTTAATTCATCGATAACGCTTTCGTGTTGCAACGGGTCGCGGACCACACCGCCTTTTCCAACCTTGCCCTTTCCGACCTCAAACTGGGGTTTGATCAAAGCAATGATCCGTGCCGGTTTTCTGATGAATTTCATCACGGCAGGAACAACGATTTTCAGGGAAATGAAGGATACATCGATAGTCACCAGATCAACCGGTTCCGGCAGCATGTTCAGTGGCATGTTCCGGATGTTCATCCGTTCGATCGGAATCACGCGGCTATCCTGTCTGAGCTGCCATGCCAGCTGGCCGTAACCGACATCCACCGCATATACACGCGCTGCCCCGTGCTGAAGCAGACAATCCGTAAAACCGCCTGTGGAAGCTCCGACATCCAGGCAGATCAGGCCTTGAACGGATACTTCAAAAGACTCCAAAGCCTTTTCCAGCTTGAGTCCCCCTCTGCTGACATAGGGAAGGACTTCACCTTTTAAAGTGATTTCAGAGCCTTCAGAAACCAGATGCCCGGATTTTCCCTCCTCTGCTGACATAGGGAAGCGCTTCACCTTTTAACGTGATTTCCGAGCCTTCGGAAACCAGATGCCCGGATTTTTCAACCAACTGGCTGTTTACAAGGACATTTCCGGCCATGATCATGGCCTGAGCCCGCTGCCGGCTGGCGACAAGCCCTTTTTCAACCATCAGCAGGTCCAGTCTCATTTTGAGTCCAGCCACGGTTACTCCGCCAGCAACCGTCTGGATGCCTGTGCAATCGCCTGCGCATCGATGCCGTATTTGGATCGAAGCAGGGATTGGGGACCGTGCTCCACGAAAGTATCTGGAATACCCAACCGGGTTAAGCGATATTCGGTTACGGCATTGTCGCTCAAGCATTCCAGAACTGCGCTGCCGAATCCGCCCTGCAGAACATTTTCTTCCACAGTGACAATGCGCGGTATCTCAACGGCAAGGGAACAGATCAAGCCAATATCCATGGGTTTGACAAACCGGGCGTTGACTATGGTTGCAGATATGCCTTCATTTAGAAGTATTTCCTGAGCCTGAAGGGCTTCCCCAACTGTTCTGCCGATGGCCAGAATCAGTACATCATTGCCGTGTTTGAGGACTTCCGCCTTTCCTATGGGAAGCAGCGGCCAAACAGAGTCGATATTCACACCCCATCCGGCACCCCGTGGATAACGCAGGGCAACAGGTCCTGTATGAGCAATGGCTGTGGCAAGCATGGCGCAAAGTTCATTTTCATCTTTCGGAGCCATAACCACCATGTTGGGAAGACTTCGAAGAAAAGAGAAATCAAACAAACCGTGATGGGTTGACCCATCCTCTCCGACAATACCTCCGCGGTCAATGGCAAACACCACCGGAAGCGCTTCCAGGCAAACATCGTGAAGAATCTGGTCATAGGCCCGCTGGAGAAATGTTGAATATATGGCGACAACCGGTTTGAATCCTTCGGTTGCCATTCCCGCAGAAAAGGTAACTCCATGTTGTTCTGCAATGCCCACATCGAAAAACCGCTCAGGATAGGCTTCAGAAAATTTGATCAGCCCGGTTCCCTCCGGCATGGCGGCGGTAATCGCCACAATTCTTTTGTTGGTTTCAGCCAGCTTGACCATGGCCTTTCCAAATACCTCGGTATAGGTCGGAGCAGTGGATTTTCGGCCGTTGCTGATTCCTGATTCAATTTCAAAACATCCGATGCCATGAAAATGAACGGGGTTATTTTCCGCAGGCAGGTATCCCTTGCCTTTTACGGTAGAAACATGAAGAAGAACCGGCTCGTTCAGCATTTTGATGTTGTTCAGGATATCAATCAGATGATCCAGTTTGTGACCGTTGATGGGGCCGAAATATTCAAAGCTGAAGGCTTCAAACAGCATGCCTGGAGTGAGGAATGTTTTAAAAGAGTCTTCGGATCGCTTGGCAAATTGATAAACATCATCGCCGATCCTGGGCAGCGATTTTAGAAAATCACCGAATTCCCTGCGTAGGTCCTGGAGCATCTTGGCGGAGAATTTACGGCTGAGAAATGAGGAAAGCGCACCCACATTATGGTTGATGGACATTTCATTGTCATTGAGGATGACTATGAGGTCCTTATGAATATCGCCGGCCTGGTTGAGTCCCTCATAAGCCATACCGGCCGTCAGAGATCCATCTCCGATCACCGCTATCACCTTGGCCGGGTCATTTTTCAACCGTTTGGCACAGGATATTCCCAGGCTGGCAGATATGGAGGTGCTGCTGTGGCCGGCTGAAAAGGTATCATAAGGACTTTCGCTCCTTCGGGTAAAGCCTGATAATCCGTTGTGCTGGCGAAGCGTATGGAATTGATCTTTCCTGCCGGTTAATAGTTTGTGGGCATATGACTGGTGACCCACATCCCAAATAATTTTATCTTTAGGGGCTTCGAAGACATAATGCAGAGCAATGGTCAGTTCCACGGCACCTAGACTGGAAGCAAGATGACCTCCAGTTTTGGAAACCACCTCGACAATGATTTTCCGGAGTTCCGCTGCCAGAGCCGGAAGAGCCGATCGGGGTATTTTTTTTAATTCCAGCGGTGATATGATTTTGTCAAGCAGTCCCACAGTCAATTATTTCCTTTATCTCTCATCTGTTTCTTTCGATAATATATCGAGCAATGGCGCGAAGGGGATCTGCCTTATGGTCAAATCGTACCAACGACTCAATGGCTTGAGTAATCAGGCGGGAAGCCGCTTCTTTGGATTCAGACAGTCCCAGCAGGGAAGGGTAGGTGATTTTGGATCGATGCAGGTCAGTACCGGCTCCCTTTCCCATGATCAAAGGATCTCCTTCAACATTTAAAATATCATCTGCAACCTGAAAGGCAAGTCCAATGTTTTTAGAATAGACTTTGAGGGAGGCGATCTGATCGAACGATCCCTGTCCCAGTAGCGCCCCGGAACAAACCGAAGCCTCGATCAGCGCGCCGGTTTTTAACAAATGAAGTTCTTCCAGTTCCGACAACAACAGACATCCCTGCAGTTCAGCCAGCATGTCCCGCATCTGCCCCTCGACCATGCCCTTGTAACCTGAGGCAACGGAAATCACGGAAATGATATCCAGCCAGTGTTC
>JAPLJE010000172.1 GCA_026388755.1 Deltaproteobacteria bacterium
AAAAACTCCATGGCCTGTCGGTTGATCTGAAAGAGAAGCTCCCTTTCATCCATGTGATTTTTTATAGCAGGACTTGAGGTCTGATCAACAATCATGATGCCATAGCGTTTGGCTAGAAATCTAACGGCTTCCGGAAACGCTATCCCTTCCTGCTTCATGACAAAGGTAAAGACATTGCCCCCCTCTCCGCAGCCAAAGCAGTAAAACATCTGCTTGTCCGGGCTTACGGTAAACGATGGGGTCTTTTCAGAGTGAAAGGGGCAAAGCCCGAGGTAGTTCCTGCCCGCTTTTTTCAACACAACCGCATCAGAAATGATTTCCAGAATATCTGCGCTGTGTTTGATTTCAGATATTTTTTCTGCCGGGATGGAGTAAGACAATAACAAGCCTCCCAAAACTTTCAAAAAAAGCAAACCGTAGGGAGATAGGATCAAAAGTAAGAAAAAATAATGCAATTCATATCAATTGTCAATTTAAAATGAAAATTGCCAAAACTAAAGTTCGCGTTCGTACCACAGGACTTTGTTGAAGATCAGGCCGCAGGGCTCTCCCTGCCGAAAGATCTCCCGCTTCCGGTTCTTCTGAACGCGCACCGTCACATCGCCGATTAAAACCCGGTAGTCGATGATGTCGCCAAGATATGTAAGCCGTTTGACGATGCCCCGGACCCCGCCCTCATGCACAAAATCGATCTCGGATGGCCTCGTGGCAAGTGTCAATCGCCGGCTCATGGCCTTCGGGGGAAGCGTCGCCTTCACGGGCCCGGCACTTTTTGCCCCTTCAATCCAGATAGCGCCATCTTCGAGCTCAACGGGAAGAAAATTTGAAAGACCGATGAATCCAAAGACAAACTGGTTCGCCGGGTTCTGGTAGATGTTCATCGGCGTGTCGATCTGCTGCACCATTCCATCGGACATGACCAGAATCCGGTCGGAGAGCGCCATCGCCTCCGACTGATCGTGGGTGACATAGATGATCGTAAAGCCGAATTTTCTCTGGAGATCCTTGATCTCAAATCGCATCTCCTCTCGAAGTTTGGGATCGAGGTTGGAGAGCGGTTCATCCAGCAGCATGACCGTGGGGTTGATGGCAATGGCGCGGGCCAGAGCGATCCGTTGTTTCTGTCCGCCCGAAAGTTCGTTGGGATAGGTTTTCTCGCTGCCGGCAAGACCCGTATAGGTGATTGCCCGGATGGCCCGTTCCGCGATTTCGACCTTCGGCAACTTGCGGATCTGGAGGGGAAAGGCGACATTGTTAAAGACATTTAAGTGCGGCCATACGGCAAAAGCCTGAAAGACCATTCCAAAGTCCCGCTTTTCCGGTGAAAGGTAGTATTTTTTAAAGCTGGAGGAGAATATCTTCCCGCCAACGGAGATTTCCCCCTCGTCAAGATCCTCGAAGCCCGCGATCATCCTGAGCGTCGTTGTCTTCCCGCATCCGGACGGACCGAGCATGGAGAAACATTCCCCCCTCGGGATCTCGATATTGAGACGGTTGACGGCAATCACCTTCCCGAAGCGTTTTGTGACATCTTTTAGTTTGACATGTGACATGGCTATATCCCCTCGATCCGGGACCGGGTGATCCGTTTGATGACCATCTGGCCAACGATGATGATGACGAGGGCAACCGATGCCAGCGTCGCTGCATAGACCGTTTCGCCGTCTTCATTGAGAGCGTAAATCGCCACGCCAATCGTGCGCGTTGTCGGACCGTAGAGAAGGACCGAAGTGGTCAGCTCCCGCAGGGCCGGTAAAAAGATAAGAAAAAAGGCCGCAACCATTCCCGGTTTGATAAGGGGGATGACGATGTCCTTTAGTGTCTGCCAGTGGGTGGCGCCACAGGCTCGCGCAGCTTCCTCAAGAGAGTCGTCCACCTGCTCCAGTGCCGCGGAGTTCGATTTCAGGGAAAAAGCCATGTAGCGGGCGATGTAGGCCACAAAGATGATCCAGGCCGTGTTGTAGAGATTAACACCGAACTTTCCACTCCAAACCAGGATGACACCCAGGGCGATGACCGTTCCCGGAACCGAGAACGGAAGGACACCCAGGAATTCCAGGATGAACTTTCCCCGCACCTTCATCTTGACTATCGTGTAGGAGATCAGCGTGCCCACGATCATGGTCACAAACGCCGCTGCAAGGGACAGATAAAAACTGTTCCAGATTGCATCCTTTGTCATCTTCCACTGAAAGAGAATGTATTTGAGATTGGCAAAACCCATGTTTTCCATTGTGAAACTTATGCCGTAGGTCTTCAGTGATCCGACCAGAAAGATCGTCACCGTGGGCAGAACGACCGTGATCAGGATGTAGATGATACTGAAGATCAGAAGAGGGATCTTGAGGCCGCGAAGTTTCAGCATCATCGGCCGCATGCTTTTTCCGGCAATGACCTGGAATCTGCCTGCTTTCAGAACCAGGCTCTGTAAGTAGAGGATGAGCCCTGCTGCGATGATCAGGATCGAGGAGAGGATGGTACCCGTCCGGATCGCGACAAAGCTGCCTCCACTCTGGTAGATCTGTTCGTAAATTTTGGTCGGAATGTTGTAAATCCCTCTTTCCGTTCCCAGGATGGCGGGCACGCCGAAATGGGCGAGCGAGTAAAGGGCCACCAGCAGTGCTCCGGCGGCAATGCTCGGCATCATGAGCGGCAGGGTGATCCTTCGCGTGATCGTAATCAGCCCTGCCCCGGAAATCCGGGCCGATTCTTCAAGCGTCGGGTCCATCCGCTCCAGCGCTCCGGCCACCTGGATGAAGACAAAGGGGAACAGGTACATTGTCTCGACGGCAATGATCCCGGAAAGGCTGTAGATGTTGAAGATCGACCCGTCCCATCCAAAAAGGCCGGAAAGAAACTTGTTGACGTATCCCGACCGCGGGGACAGGAGCATCTTCCAGGCCAGGGCGCCGATAAAGGAAGGGAGCATAAACGGAACCAGAAATAGGACCTTCATCGTTTCCTTGAAGGGAAGATCGGTCCGGGAGACCAGCCAGGCAAAGAAAACGCCGATGATTGTGCTGAAAAAGGTCACTCCGCCGGCAATGACAAGCGAGTTCTTCAGTGCTTCGTAGGTGTCGGGCCGGCTCAGGATATTAACGATATCTCTTACGTTCAGGCTGCCGTTGACAAACAGGGCTGTCCACAGGATCAGAATGACCGGAACCGCCACGACAAGGACAAGGATCAACACGGATAGGGCCAGAAGAATCTCGGCAATACCGAAACTGCCTATCAGTTTACGGATCATGATTCCCCCTCTTCATCCATGCCGCGATTTTCAAACCACTTCAGGTCCCGAAATTTCAGACCCACCGGATCACCGGTCCGGAAAGGAATTCCTCCCTGCCCCGCATCCCGGACATCCTGCTGGACGCGCAGAATCTTTCCACCGACGGCGACACGGTAATCAATCGTAGCACCCAGGTAAATTATCCGCTGGATCGTGCCCTGAGCATGCCCCTCCTTGTGTATCAGTTCGATGTCATAGGGCCTGCATCCTACAACCAGCTCATGACTCTGAAGCCGCTCCAGGCTTCCATCGGTAACCGGACAGCCGAGCAACGCATTGCTGTCGCGGATAAAAAGCTGGCCGTTGCGGTATTCGAGAGGGATAAAGTTCGATATTCCCATGAATTTGAAGATAAACGGATCGATTGGTTTTTCATAAATATCGTCGGGAGGGCCGATTTGACGGATTCGTCCGGCTTTGTCCATGACGGCTAACCGGTCCGAAATGGCCAGGGCCACTTCCTGATCATGTGTCACATAGAGAATGGTGACGCCTGTCTGCTTTTGAAGCGATGTAATCTCAAAACGCATCTCTTCACGGAGATTGGCATCCAGATTGGAGAGGGGTTCATCCAGGAGCATGACCCGGGGCTTTGAAATAAGAGCCCGGGCCAAGGCGACCCGCTGCTGCTGGCCGCCGGAAAGTTGAAAGGGCATTCGGGTTTCCAGACCGGTCAGATTGACGAGTTTGACGGCGGACAGAGTCCGCTCCTTTGCTTCAGCAGTTTCGATTTTCTGCATCTGGAGCGGATATACGATGTTCTCAGATACGCTCTTGTGGGGCCATACCGCATAGTCCTGAAAGACCATGCCGATCTTTCTCTTCTCCGGTGGCAGGTGGATGTTTTTCTCCGCGCTGGAGACCAACCGGTCTCCAATATAAATGCTGCCATCCGTCAGGCGCTCAAAACCGGCGATCAGTCGGAGAATAACCGTTTTTCCGCAACCGGATGGTCCGAGGAAGGTAAAACACTCCCCGTCCTTAATGGTGACGCTGAAATCAGAAATAATCCGATGTTTGCCATAGGTCTTACCGACATTTTCCAATGTCACATCCGCCATATCGGTTCCTTTTCTCCAAGGACGCGCCGCTTTACAAACGGGAAGGCCGCCGCAAGCCTCTAATTCTTCTCTCTTAGAATTGAGGTGAACTTTTTGATGATTTCCTCTTTTTCGTTCATTGTTTTGATGTAATCCAGCTTCATGGCCCTTTCAACGGCCTGATCCGCGGGAATCAGCCCCATATCCGTCGAAACCACCACATCGGTCCGAATGGGAAGCGTACCGCTTGCCGCAATGAGTGTCTGGCCTTCCTTTGATAACAGAAAATCGATGAATTTCTCAGCAGCCTTGCGGTTTTCGGTGCCTTTCATGATGGCGATCGGGCTCGGCACAACCAGCATTTTATTGGGGAAGACAAATCCCAGATAGGCGCCTTTCTTGATCTTATCGATGGTGATATAGTCCACGGCAAGGGTCGCCAACAGATCGCCCGATGCCGTATCATCGACGACCTGTCCGGAGCCTTGCCCCATGATAGCGCCGTTTTTGGCCAGTTTTTCAAAATATTCCCATCCCATGGTATTGACCATCATGGCAACACTGACAAAGGAGGTGCCGGACAGGGCCGGATTGGCGATTCCAAACCCGCCCTTGAAACGGGGATCGAGAAGATCCTCCCAATCTTTCGGCGGAATGGTCACTTTTTTGGTGTTGTAGGCAATGCCGAGGGTGCCCAGGCGTGCCGGCGTAAAGTAGCTGTCCGGATCCTTTACCGGACTTTCCACGTATTTCGCTTCCGGGGAGACGTATTGCTCAAGAAGACCGTCCTGTTTCAGCTTGTAGAAATCGGGAACCTCGCTGTGCCACAGGACATCGACGGTCAACTTTCCGGACTGCCGCTCGGCGGCGATCTTGGCCATCAGCTTGCCGGCTCCAGCTGAATAATAATCAAAGGCGATATCGGGATGTTTTTTCACAAAGGCGTCCCGGAGGCTTCCGATAAGACTTTCTTTCATTGAAGTATAAACCATGAGTTTTTCACCAGCGTTTGCCATGGAAATAGCGTTGAACAGAAATACGGATGCAATCAGAAACAATAAAGATTTTTTCATATTCTCCTCCCTTTCTTACAAAGGTTCGTCAAAAAGGCATTTGCTGAAAAACACCCCGGCAAGCCGCATTCAAGAATGACATGACAACTGTTTTCAACATGGTATAAGTCGGCATTTGAATTGTCAATGCATGAATGATGCGGATCATTGGGAGCAGAGGTCTCTTGGGTTTCGATGTGGCACCCGGCAGTTAACTGTTATTGACAGACACGGTGGATTTTCGTATTGCGGTTTATCGGATACAAACACATTTTACAACGACACGGGCTTTTGATCCCAAGAAGGTGTGCACATGAAAATTTTTACAAATGCGGACTTTATCTCCTGCGAGGACGACAACCGCGTATTTCGCACTCTGATCGAGGACAACGGGAGAATTGTCCATACCGGAGACACGATACCGGACAATTACGCCGATTGTCCGGTTGAAAACCTCAACAGCAAATGCGTGGTTCCTGCATTTGCCGATACCCACATTCATTTTGAATCCTTTTCTTTTTTCCACTCCAGCCTGGACTGTCGAACCGCCTCTGATTTCGATGAACTGGCCGGTATGATTCAAACGCATAGAGCCCGTTCCAAAGAAAAACTGATCCTCGGTTTCGGCTGCTCGGCACATTCGTTAAGGGAAAAACGACTGCCCGAACGCGCCGATCTGGATACCATGACGGCCCATCCCCTGATGATCATCAAATACGACGGGCATGCCGCTGTTGCAAACACCGCCCTGATCAACAAATTGCCTTCAGGTGTTTTAAGCGACAAAGGGTTTGACCCAAAAACTGGATGGTTTTTTCATCAATCATATTATCATGCGGTAAACCACATCTCCAAATCCGTGTCGCTGTTCACGGTGTTGAAAAATCTGATCGCGGGCTCAGACTATCTGGCTCGAAAAGGGATCGGCCTGGTCCACACGGCAGAAGGAGTGGGATTTCCCATGGATCTGGATGTGGATATCATGAGACTGGCATCTCTAGGCCTTCCCCAGCAGTATCGAACTTATTTTCAGACCATGGATGTCCAAAAAGCACTTCGCAGAAATATGCCCCGCATCGGCGGCTGTTTTGCCACCGCGCTGGATGGGTGCTTCGGGTCCGAAGATGCGGCGCTGACCTTACCGTACAACAACAATTCAAACAACCGGGGGGTGCTGTTCTACACACAAACTCAGGTCAATGCCTTTGTTCAAGAGGCCAACCGCGCGGGGTTGCAGGTTGCCATGCACGCCATCGGAGATGCCGCTGTAGAACAGGCGTTGATCGCTTACGAACACACGATGAAGGATTTCCCCAGAAGCGATCACCGGCATGTGCTGATTCATGCGGATCTGATGACCCCGGCACTGATCGAAAAAGCCGCGTCCCTGGGAATTGCCGTTGCCCTGCAGACGCCGTTTTTGTATTGGCCCCAGGAGCCGGTGGCGTATCTTGAAACCATTCTCGGAAACCGAATGAATCAGCTCATCCCCTTAAAAGAACCCGCGGCATATCTTGAAACCCTCCTCGGAAACCGGATGGATCAGCTCATCCCCTTAAGAAGCATGCTGAAAGCCGGATTGCTTCTGGGAAACGGGTCAGACGGACCCTGTACCCTTCCGGACCCTGTGTTAGGAATCCATGCGGCCTGCAACCATCCCAACCCGAATGAACGGATATCCGCCATAGATGCTTTGAGAATGCATACCCATTGGGGCGCTAAACTGTCCTTTGATGAAAAGGAACGAGGAACTCTCACCGAGGGGAAAGCCGCCGATTTTGTCGTTCTGGATCAGAACCCCCTCACCGTTACGATCGAAAAAATCAAAGAGATTCAAATCGAAGCCCTGTATTTGAACGGGACAAAATATTCGGGTCCGCATACCGGATCAACCGGGCTTTTGATGACCTGCGTCCGGAACAAGATCAAATCCTTGTGGAGGCAAGCGTAGTAAGAAATTGATTGATTTGAATCATCACGTTTTCATACTCCCTCCCTTTGTGCGAAGAAAGTTCTAATTGGTTTTCTCTTTCTCTCTCTGCATCGCTTTTATGCTTTCATTACAGGGGACGGATAATTCGTTTTCATGCGCCTTCAGGCATTTTAATGGCTCGCCTTGCGCAGAAGCAGGCTCTTTGCAGAATTTGGCCATATCGTCCTTGCAGGCCTGACGGAACCTCATCTGATGCATTCCTGCTTCTCGCGATTCTACTCTGGTTCTTTCCATCTTCGCTTCATAATCTCTGCAAACGTCAGATAGCTGGCTCTCGTGCCGCTCCAGGCAGTTCATGATAGCCCTTCGGTCTGGTTTGACGTCTTTGCAGAAATTCGCAATATCCTCGGAGCATGGGTTCTGATCCGCTGCGAATACATTGGTTTCGACCATCAAGCCGAAGCATAGTAAACTGGCTGCCACAGTAATGAGGCAGGCCACCCGAATGCGTTTCATATTTATCTCCTTTGTTTTTTCGTTTCATACAACCTTCTTGACTTCGACGTTCCATTTCCACAGCTCATAGATAACGGGATAAATCAGAAGTTCCAAAAGGAACGAAGAAAAGATGCCGCCGATGAGGGGAGCCGCGATCCGCTTCATCATGTCCGCTCCGAGGCATTAACAGAAAAAAACAGAAACCCCAACAAGAGAATTCCTGTCCATGTGAGCGTGAGAATGCTGTAAGGCGAATCACTCGGCAACCTGCTTCTTGACTTCGACGTTCCATTTCCACAACTCATAGATAACGGGATAAATCAGAAGTTCCAAAAGGAACGAAGAAAAGATGCCGCCGATGAGGGGAGCCGCGATCCGCTTCATCATGTCCGCTCCGGTGCCCGCCGACCACATGATGGGGATTAGCCCGACCGACATCGTGGCCACCGTCATGAACTTGGGTCGCAGCCGCTTGACCGCGCCGTTCAAAATCGCCTGGCGCAGATCGGACAGTGAGTTCATCCGCCCTTTTCGCTTTGCCTCTTCATAGGACAGATCCAGGTAAAGAAGCATGAACACGCCTGTCTCGGCATCTACACCCATGAGCGCAATAAGCCCCACCCACACCGCCATACTCATGTTGTAGTTCAGTATATGCAGAAACCAGACGGCGCCGATGGCCGAAAAGGGCACCGCCAGCAGAACGATCATGGTTTTTGTGATCGAACGCGTGTTCAGGTAAATCAGCAGCCAGATAAGCAGCAGCGTCGCCGGCACGACAACGTTCAGTCGCTGCCTGACCCGCTGCATGGCCTCGTACTGGCCGCTCCATGCAATGGCATAGCCGGTCGGAAGTTCAATGTTCTCCCTCAGGAGCGCCTGTGCTTCCGCGATATAACTGTCCGGATCCCGCCCGGCCAGATCCACGTAGACATACCCCGTCAGCAGTCCGTCTTCATCGCGAATCATGGAGGGTCCGCTCACCGACTCGATCGTGGCAAGTTCGGAAAGCGGCAACTGACGTTTTCCTTCTCCGGCAGGGACAAGAACCCGGCCCAGTGCGCCGGTGTCAGACCGGAAATCGCGCATGTAGCGAACGTTCACCGGGTAACGATCCCGCCCCTGGACGATCGTGGTGACATTCTCTCCGCCAATGGCGGACTGGAGCACATCCTGTGCATCGGTAATGCTCAGTCCGTAGCGTGCGAGCATGTCACGGTTCCAGTTGAAATCGAGAAAATAGCCGCCGCCGGTACGTTCCGCGAACACGCTGCGCGTTCCCTTCATCGTGGAAAGAAGCGCTTCGACCTGTGTGCCGACCTGTTCGATGACATTGAGATCGGTGCCGGATATCTTGAGCCCGACGGGCGTACGAATCCCGGTGGTCAGCATGTCGATGCGCCCCTTGATGGGCATGGTCCATGCATTGGAGAGGCCAGGTACTTTGAGCGCCCTGTTCATCTGGTCAACGAGAGCTTCCTCCGAGAGATGGTCCGGCGTAATCCGCCGGAAAATTGAGCGCAGCCATTCCGGAGCCCAAGAAGAATACCAGGTTTCCACCCGGCGCCACTCTGATTTCGGTTTCAGGGTAATCACGGTTTCCAGCATCGACAGCGGCGCGGGGTCCGTGGAGGTCTCCGCCCTGCCCGCCTTGCCGAGCACCCGGTCAACTTCTGGAAACTGACTGATGATCCGGTCCGTCACCTGCAGGACCTTCTGTGCCTGACTGATGGAGATTCCGGGCATGGCGGTCGGCATATAAAAAAGAGAGCCTTCATCCAGGGGGGGCATGAATTCGGAACCCAGCTTCATGAAGACCGGAACGGTGATCAGTACCAGGAAGAACGCTCCGGTAAGGACGAACCATTTCCATTTGAGCGCCCAGGATGCCGCGGGTTCATAGATCCAGTTCAACAGACGGCTTACGGGATGTTTTTCTTCCGGATGGATGGTCCCCACCAGGACGGCATTGGCTGCCCTGCGGAGCCAGACGGGGCGGAAGGTAAATTTCGTCAGACGCGTGAACGATATCCGCAGGGCCGGGTCCAGCGTAATGGCCAGTACGGCAGCAACGAACATCGCAAGCGTCTTGGTGTAGGCCAGCGGTTTGAACAGGCGGCCTTCCTGGGCTTCAAGCGTCAGAATGGGAATAAAGGAAACGCCGATCACAATCAGGGTGTAAAAGCTGGGACCCGCCACCTCCTTGATGGCGCTGATGATAACGCTCCGGTATTCTTCCTTTTGACCGGTCTGCCGCCAGATTTCCAGCTTCTTGTGGGTCTGTTCCACCACCACGATTGCCGCATCCACCAGGGCGCCCACGGCAATCGTAATCCCTCCCAGGGACATGATATTGGCCGAGATGCCCAGCAGATGAAACGGAATAAAAGAGATGAGCACGGCAACCGGAATCGTGATCGCCGGAATTATCGCGCTTGGCGCATGCCACAGGAACAGCAGAATAACCATCATAACCGCAAGAACCACCTCGATCAGCGTGGACTTCAGGTTGTCGATGGAACGCTGGATCAGCTCAGAGCGGTCATAGACCGGAACGATCCTGACGCCAGCGGGAAGACCGGGTTCGATATCGTGGATCTTCTGCTTGACGCGACTGATCACGTCCATGGCATTCTGTCCCTGACGCATGACGACGATTCCCGATACGACCTCGCCGTTTCCGTTAAAGTCCGAGACGCCCCGGCGAATGTCAGGACCCATCACCACCTTGCCCACGTCCTTGATGCGGATGGGCGTGCCGGTTTCGCTCGCCACGAGCACGATGTCCTCCAGATCGCTGATTGAGCGGGCATAACCGCGGCCGCGGACCATATGTTCCGTGCCGCCGAACTCCAGGAGCCTTCCGCCCGATTCGTTATTGCCTCCGCGGATTGCCTCCGTCACACGCTTGATCGGAATGCCGAATGCCTGGATACGATTGGGGTCGATGTTCACCTGGAACTGTTTCCCGAATCCGCCAAGCGGCGCAACCTCGGCAACGCCGGGCACGGACTTCAGGTAATAACGCAGACTCCAGTCCTGATAGGCGCGAAGATCTGCGAGCGAGTGATTATGGGACTCATCCAGGAGCACGTACTGGAAGATCCATCCAAGACCCGTGGCATCCGGCCCCAGTTCGGTTCGCACCCCATCCGGCAGCCGCGCCAGAACGCCTGACAAATATTCAAGCGTTCTGGACCGTGCCCAGTAGATGTCCGTATTGTCCTCGAACAGCACATACACGAAAGAATATCCAAAATCCGTAAAGCCGCGCACGGCCTTCACGCCCGGTGCACCGAGCATTGTGGTCACAATCGGATAGGTCACCTGGTCTTCGATGATGTCCGGACTCCGATCCCAGCGTGAGTAAACTATCACCTGGGTGTCACTCAGGTCCGGCAGGGCATCCAGGGGCACCT
>JAPLJE010000503.1 GCA_026388755.1 Deltaproteobacteria bacterium
AACACCGGGATGCGTCTTTTCGGCCGATCTTTCTGGAAAATATCGAGGTTGGACTGACACAAAGGACATGAGACAACAATGGCTTCCGCCCCGGCTTGCTCTGCTTTTTGTAAAATTCTTCTCGTAAGGGATTCTCTGATTTCCCTGCGGGCAATACCGATGCTGGCGCCGCAGCACGTTGATTTGTATGACCAGTCTATCACTTCAGCGCCTGCCGCAGCAGCAATATGATCCAGGGTTTGGGGGTTTTCATAATCCGTGTAACCGGTGATTTTCGGAGGACGAACCATCTGACAACCGTAGTAACAGACCACTTTGAGCCCGCTTAATGGTTTCACAAGCCGTTTTTTTATCGATGTTATCATCAAAGGTTCTGCAAAAAAACGCGTCATATCATGGACCTGAATATCTCCAGTTACCGGCCAGGGGATATCAAAGAGCCTTTTCTGGATCATTTGCTGAGAAAACCGCAGGCGATTAAAACACATGGCGCATGGAGAAACGATATCGAGCCCCAATTTCTCCGCAGCAGCCAGATTCCTTGCAGGCAAAAGTACCGACATCGATTCGCTGAGGCTGTGGGCTGCTGTGGCTCCGCAGCAGGACCAATCTTTGATTTCAATTAAATCGATCTCCAGCCCCATGAAAACCGCTTTAATGGACCGTGCATAGTCATTGGCCATCCCTTCCAGGGAACACCCCGGATAAAAAGATAATTTCATTAAACGATTTCTCCGCGAATCTGATTATCGGCTTTTTGAAGTTCCTTGATCGCCCGTGACCTGGGCGTGTATAGTTTGAGCCTGCCTTTACGCAACAAAGCCATGCCCAATAGAATTTCTTCTTTTAAAGTACCTTCTTTCATTTTTTCCTTCAGAATATTCGGCTTAGAATAATATGCGCTCATCAACCGAAATTCATTTACTTTACCGGATGTTATAAGCACTTCAAGAAATGTTTGATGAAATATGGCAAGACTTTTATCTTTGGGAGTTATGGACGAGTGCACCGCCATATTGCGCAAATGGTTGATGGTTTCAGCCACATCCACTTCATTGGGGCAATAGGTCGTACACATTTCGCAGGACAGGCATACCCAGATCGTGGATGATTTTAACAGTTCCTCGCGCCATCCCAACTGGATATACCGCATTGCCTGGTGAGGCTTGATATCCATATAATGGCTGACCGGACAGGCATTGGTGCAGCGTTCGCATTGATAACAAGCCGAAATGTTCACACCGGCCTCCCCCTGGACCCTGTTAAGAAAAAAATCCCCCCTGTCGCCGATTAGTTTTCTCTCTTTACCGGGTTCGGGCACAGGTTCGCCTTCCCGATTTGAAGCCATATGGTGCATGACATTACCTTCTTTGTTTTTTTCCCAATAACCCGCAGAGGCGTTTCCAGTAAAAGGCGGGCAGAAAGCACCACCCGTATCGACTCAATATAGGATCGGGGATCCGAAAAAAGTGTTGCCGCCATGAAAGACAAACAGGAAAGGCTTTGGGATGCATACTGTCATAGCGGAAAGCCCGGGTTAAAAGCGCAGACACTCGGACCGTGCGCAGCGACCTCACGTCCATAACTCAAACGGTCGTGGCCTTCAACCGGCGACCCACATCCTCCGCAATCTGCCCGACGATCCCAGCCTGCCGCCTCGCCAGCAGCGGGGACAGCTCTTCCCCGAAAGGGCAATCAGGGCCGATCACCACCCCGTAGACCCCGACTACCTCCGGGACTGCGATCCCCACGTCTTTTCCAAGCTGCAGAAGATGACAAAAACCTGATCATAACCCGCCACAATATCCAGGAGGTTAAGGCCGATCAGGGCACTGGTGCGCACGTCCGTCCCCGCAAAATGCCCCTCGAGGGACCGGGCGATATGCAGTCCCACCCCGTCGTCGGACAGGATGGGGTTACCCATGCCCAGGATCAATACCTTCACGTCAAGGCCTCCTGAGGGTCTTAATCACTTGGCCCTCGTGGTCGCGAATATTTACCACCATCGGAATCTGACCGGGAAGGGCATGTGTGGCGCAGGACAGGCAGGGATCATAGGCCCGAAAGGCCATCTCGACCCTGTTCAGCAGCCCCTCCTTGACGTTGCCCCCCTTGATGAACTCCCTGGCTGCCTTCTTGACCGACAGCGAGATGGGGGCGGCGTTATTCTGCGTGGCCACGATGAGGTTGACCTTGGTCAGCAACCCGCGGTCGTCGGTCTCGTAGTGGTGAAAAAGCGTCCCGCGGGGGGCTTCCACACACC
>JAPLJE010000358.1 GCA_026388755.1 Deltaproteobacteria bacterium
CGATACTATCAGGAGCCCGATCCTGGTCGGCGAAAGTTTCTTCCGGTAACCGTAAAGGATAGTGTGGCTCAGGCCGCCATGATCGGAAACCCGGTTTCCATGCCACGGGTCATTCATCTGGTGGATCAATACAACCAGGCTGCCGGCAGGCCCCTGGTGTTTTTTGTGGAAGTTGCGGAACAGGCCATCATGGACTGGCAGCTGCAGGCCAACCGGAATGGCCACGTTGCCTGTACACATGGTGGAGAATCCCTGGCGGGGTTGGTTGCTGCGAGGCAACTCGGGTATGTGGAAAAAGATGAAATCGCCATTTTGGACTCAACAGCCCATGCCATCAAATTTTCCGGTTTTCAGGAAATGTATTTTGAAAATCGGTTTCCGAATGAATTTGAAGTCTGTCCGGATTCAACCCTTATCAACCTTCCGGAGCTGATCCGTCCGGATCACCTGGAGAAGGTTCCTGCCCCCGGAAAGCCCCTTTGGGGCGAAGATTTTGCCTGCTTTGTTAAGGCCGTCTCCCTGGAAATTGCGGATAAACTCAAGCTGAAAAAGGTTTAACGCGCATGACCTCAGCAGGATTATGCAAAATGGCTGTCTATCTTATTTGGTGCTGGTGTGCTTTTCAGCCGTTTTCTGTCTTTGCAGGGGTCATGTATCAAAAAGACTATGTCGTCAAACAGGATTTGGGAAACCGTATTTGGTGCGAACCCTATGTTGTTCAAACAAATGATTCTCTCACCCAGCTCTTTCAGGAAAAAGGAGAAATCATTGGCGAAAATCTTGAAGAGTTTTTACAGATTTTCAAACGCCTCAATCCCCATGTGAGCGACGTTGAAACCATTCGGCCGGGGCAGCAGATATTTATCCCGCTGAAAAAACTGAGGCCGGATCGGGACCAGGAACACGAAAGTCGGATTATCACCCTTCCAATGGTGACCATATCGGGTAAAAAAACACAACCAGTGTCCGAACCGAAGAAGCGACCCGAAGGAACCGGCTTTACGGAGTATAAAATTAAGCCCGGGGATACCCTGACTCAGATTTTTTATCGCCATTTCGGCATCAAGAAAATGGCTTTGTTTGATGAAAGACTTCGGCTGTTACGGAAAATCAATCCAGACCTGGATAACATCGATCGAATTCATTCGGGCCAGATCATTCGCATTCCAATATCCGATACTGCCTCGGGTGCTTCCCTTAAGGATCATGCGGGGCCTCTTGAAAAAATTTCTTCACTTCTTCAGGCCAGCCTGGTGCGAAAGGGGCTCTTTTATTTTCCCATGCCGGGGACAGCCGATTTTAAGCTGGACCTGGCGCAGTTTCCGTTAATGGAGTTTTCAGATGGTCTGCGGATTTTGTTTAACCCCGACCAGGCGTTGACGCAAGATGACTGTAACGTGATTCATCGTTATTGGCCGGATATTAAGATCGTTGGAGTTTCCTACGATGCCTCTTATGAAGAGATTCTTGAACAGGTCCTGAATGTTGCTCCTTACATGGATGAGCAGATTGAAAAAAAACGACAGGCATCTGACTCTGAATCGGTTCAGGCAGCATCCCCCCCATCCTCAATTCTGTCAACTGGAAGGCATATTCCTGTCCATGGCAGACAGCAGCTTATTGAAACGCTGATGCGGATATTGGGCTTTTCGTATACTCAAAATGTCGAAATAAGCTTTCCCTATGCAGGGGTTCAAATTTCCTCACGTACCAACTGGATTCAATCTGGAATGGGGAAACCGGTACTGGTTGATTTCGGATCGTTTTATGGGGATGCTATTCATTCACTGGAAAAATCCGGCTTTATCGTCATCCAGATATTGGATGCGGACAGTGTTTACGAGGGAGTTTCCATGCTGCTGAATGCGCTATCTGTTTCCTATTCAATAGATCCGGAAATTCAGTTGCGCGGCCAGCCGCCTCTGAGGATTCCAGGAATCCGGATTGAAAGAAATGGCCTGGCCTCTCTTATCCTGACAGATGTGGATCTGAATCATGAGATGATCCAAGCTGTTCAGGAAAAAGGATTTATCATTATAACAGAAAAGAGAAAGACCGGGTGAGAAATGACATGTCAGCGTAACAAACTTTGGATTGCCGGAATACTGGTGATTGGATTTCTTTTGGGGTGTGTGCCAAATGAGACCCTCAGAAAACAGGGAGAATCCTCCCGAAATCTTGGTGAAGCTTTTATGGCTCAGCAAAATTATACGGCAGCCCTGAAAGAGCTTCTGGCTGCTGAACAGCTTACTCCCAATGATCCTTATCTTCACAATGACTTGGGACTGACATACATGGCCAAGGATCGGCTTGACCTGGCGATTGTACATTTCAAGAAAGCCCTTACCCTGAAACCCGATTATGCGCCTGCCATGAACAACCTGGGCACAGCCTATCTGGCGCAGCAAAACTGGGATGCCGCGATCGTTTGTTTTAAAGCAATTGGCGGAGATCTGCTGTATGCCACACCGCATTTCCCGCTTTCCAATCTGGGGTTTGCTTATTATAATCAGAAAAAATATGACCTGTCGGCAAAATATTATCAGGAAGCCCTGAAAGTTGAACCGGGTTTTCCAACAGCGATTCGGGGCCTTGGACGAACCTATCAGGCCCAGGGAAAACGCGTTGAAGCCATTGCGCTTCTGGAAGAAGGGGTCAAGCTGTTCCCAAGATCGCCCGAACTCTATAGTGAACTAGGCGCTGCATACATGGCCTCCAAAAATTATCCCGCGGCTGCTGCTGCTTACTCCAAGGTAATCGAGCTGTCGCAGACATCTACTGCACTGGCCAAGGAAGCCCAGAAATCTCTTGATTTCTTGCGGACAAAAGACAGTTCGATAGCTCCGAAATAACAAGTTAAATCAATCATGACCGTTCCGGTCATTGTCTCATCATCAACAACGCAAGTATGCTTTAGGATAATCGTATGAATACCTTTCAATGCATTGGATTTCAGGCATCCGGGGTTGCTGCCGGACTTAAAAAAAATGGTCGGAATGATTTGGGGCTCATTGTTTCACAGGTGCCTGCAACCGCAGCCGGGGTTTTTACACAAAACCGGGTTCAGGCAGCACCCGTGGTTCTGGATCGAGAGCGCATCAAAACCGGCGTCTGTCAGGCTGTCCTGGTCAACAGCGGCAATGCCAATTGCTGTACCGGAGAGCAGGGAATGCGGGATGCCATGGAAATGGCCAGACTTGCATCGACTGCACTGAATATTCCCGAGGAATCGGTTCTGGTTGCTTCCACAGGAGTGATTGGCCAGCCCCTTCCCGTGGACAAAATACAAAAAGCGCTGCCTTCTCTGCTTCAGTCCTTAAGGCCGGATGGTTTCTTGATGCTTGCAGAAGCCATCATGACGACAGATACCGTACCCAAGGTCGTCAGCCGAAAAGGGACGCTGGATGACAAGGTTTTCACCGTAACCGGGACAGCCAAAGGCGCCGGCATGATCGCTCCGAACATGGCGACCATGCTCTGTTTCGTATGCACGGATGTTGGCGCAAATGTCGATCAACTCCGCCATTGCCTGTATACATCGGTACAGCAGTCATTTAATCGGATTACCATCGATGGCGATACCAGCACCAATGATACGGCATTGATTCTTGCCAATGGCCTTTCCGGAGCCATCATTCAGAATCCGGCAAATTTGGCCGTCTTTCAGGATATATTGAATGATGTTCTGGTAACCCTTGCCAAGATGCTGGTCAAAGATGGGGAAGGCGCGACCAAGCTGGTGGAGGTCTGTGTCCGGGGTGCAGCCACCGATAGGGATGCCAGAAAGATCGCGGATACGGTTGCCGGTTCCAACCTGGTCAAGACCGCCATTTTCGGAGAAGATGCCAACTGGGGGAGGATTCTGGCAGCAGCCGGAAGAGCCGGCGTTGCATTTGAACCGGAGAGGATGGATATTTATTTCAACGATGTGCTGATGTTTTCACAGGGCAGCAGCCAGGGAGCGGCGGTTGAAGATGAGGTGACAAAGGTTCTAAAACTCTCAGAGTTCGTCATCACCATCGACCTTCACAGCGGGGATTGCCAGACGTCCGTTTGGACCTGTGATTTTTCTGTCGAATATGTGCGAATTAACGCCGACTATCGGTCGTAATGTCAGAAGACCAAAAAATCCGGCTGCAAAAATATCTCTCCATTGCCGGAATCTGTTCCCGGCGCCACGGCGAGGAACTGATCCTTGCCGGAGAAGTATGGGTTAATGGCAAGGTCATCACAGAACTGGGAACACGGGTAGATCCCCTGGCCGACACGGTTGAAATCGACGGAAAACAGGATGTTCTATCCGGCCTGGTCCGGCAGCGGCTGGTCTATATCGCGCTCAACAAGCCCATAGGTTATGTCACTAGCTGCGAGCAGCCGGGCGAAAAACTGGTTACGGATCTGGTCAATGTTCCTGAACGGATCTATCCGATCGGACGCCTGGACAAGGATTCCACGGGGCTGCTGATGCTGACCAACGATGGCCCGCTCCATCACCGGCTTTCCCACCC
>JAPLJE010000604.1 GCA_026388755.1 Deltaproteobacteria bacterium
CTATCCAGTTTTGCTATGATAAATGAGGTGGTGCTGGGAAAGAGTTTGATTCCCGGAGCAGATTGAAGACCATTCATGAAAAATTGTCTTTCCCCTGCAAGATAAGTCCGGGTATCTTCGATAAATTCAGAGACATCCTGTTTTTGGGTCATCAGGTAATCCACGGCGGCCTGCGCCAGGGCATTGACGCTCCAGGGCAGCATGTAATGGCGGATCTTTTCGATGATGTCCGGATGCGCCACTACAAATCCGATTCTGAGGCCGGGAATGAGAAAGATCTTGGACATGGAATTCAGAACGATGATGTTGGGCAGGGCGGACCCGATCAGGCTCCTTGTCTCGCCTTCCGGGACAAAAGGCAGATATGATTCATCGATGATGAAACGGATGTTCGGATATCTTCGGCACAGGGACTCAATGGTTTCAGAAGGAATCAGGGTCCCGGTCGGGTTATTCGGGTTGCAGATAAAGACCGTATCACTTGGCTCGATATCCATTGCATCCATGGTATGGTGAAAGGATGTCGTTTTATTTGAAAGTGCAAACCGGAAGTCGACGCCGTGCATGCGGCAGGCGTCGGCATAATCCTATATCAACTGCGTTGTGCCGTTGCCTGCCAGCACTTTTTTTGAGTCAATGTCGTGATGGCTTGAAAATGCCTGGATAATGCCTCCGGCTCCGGCTTCCGGAAGTGCAATGATCCGGTCAAGATGTTCATGAAGATGGGCCATCAGGCCGGGCATGGGGCCCAGCGGGTTCACATTGCTGCTCATGTCCAGAATATCCATGGGTTCGCAACCCAATTCCTTTGCTTTATCAAAGATATTCCCGCCATGTCCGTTGATCATTGCATTACTCCTGAGTCAAATGTCAAATATTGAATCCATCAATTCATCACCAGAAAACTCAATGCCGTCTGCCGCTTCCGGTTGTCCATCTGCCTGACGGCCATTGAAAGCGCTTTCCTGCTTCCGACAAAAACGCACAACTGCTTTGCTCTTGTCAGCCCCGTATAAATAAGATTCCTGAATAGCATCTTGAAATGCTGCGTGGCAACGGGAATGATAACGGCGTCGAATTCACTGCCCTGGGATTTGTGAATGGTAATCCCGTAGGCAAGCGATATTTCAGTCAGGTCCTCTCGCTCGTAGGCAATTGGAGCCTGTTTTCCGAATTGAATCAGGCATGCGGAGTTTTCCAGATCAATGTTCGTGATCCTGCCGATATCCCCGTTGAATACACCCAGGTCATAGTTGTTGCTGGTCTGGATAACCCTGTCACCTTCTCTGTAGAACCGCTCACCGATCTTTATCTGCTTCTTCCCCGGCTGCTCAGGATTAACAGCCTGCTGAATGGATTGATTGAGGTTGAGCGTTCCCAGGCTGCCCCTGACTTGGGGAGACAGGATTTGTATTTCGATATCCTTGCCAAAGTATTCAGGGATGGACCGGGTATAGAGCCTCAGAACCATGTCAAGTCCCGTTACGCCATGATGAAGGGCTGACCATGGATGAATCGACTTGATGATGGATTTTAATTCCTCAATGCTTCCCTTTGCCTGATGAACTTTGAGCAAATCGACATGCTTGAACTTCTCGGGAATGTTGAATATGGGGGCATGGATTTCCGATGAATCCCGGAATTCCTCTACGAGGAGGCTGTCAATCATCAGGGTCTCTTCTTCACGCTTCATCACCCCTGTGAATTTATCCCCCGATTGCACCACCTGTTCTTCTCCCGTGGTGACCGTATGCCGGATGGCTGCTTTTGCCC
>JAPLJE010000560.1 GCA_026388755.1 Deltaproteobacteria bacterium
AGCGGTGACAACCCGGATCCGGGACATCATGGAAGGCGTATGGCATCTGAAGGTGCCGTTAAAGGTCAATATCGCATCTGGAAAGAACTGGGCAGAAGCGCATTAAATCTTTTCCAGCGTGTACTCGCGAGAACCCAACCCGATTTTTTCCGCATATTCAAGCTGGTAAGGCCAGTCAATTTCCGGATAAACACCCCGGAACTTGTCTTCGCCGGAGCCGGTATTCCGGGTCAGACATGACCCCGGCGTGGCTGCCTCCTGATTCACCAGCTCCGCGGACGCCTGATCAATGGCAACCGGATCCAGGGACGCCGTAAAACCGATGTCTCTGACGATAGGCGCATCATTATAGGGATAGCAATCACACGCAGGGGAAATATTGGTGATAAAATTGACAAACAGCATTTTCCCCGATTTACCTTTCAAAACCCCCATCGTATATTCCACCATCTTTTCCATAAAAATCGGAACCGCCTGATTCCACTGAATCTGGATTGCCTCCTGCGCACATATCAGGATGCATTCGCCGCACCCGATACATTTCTGGGTATCCATGACCGCCTTTTTCTCCACCACGGACAGCGCTTTCTGAGAGCAGTGGGCGACACAGTCCCCGCATCCGATACATTTTTTTCGCTTGATGGCCGGCGACAGATTGGAATGCTGGGCCAGCTTGCCTTTTCGGGAGGCGCACCCCATGCCCAAATTTTTAAGGGTTCCTCCAAAACCCGAAAGCTCATGACCTTTAAAATGAGCCATTGAAACGATGGCATCTGCCTGTACAATTTCAGCCCCGATATGGACATGTTGAAAATTTTTCTGGTCAATATCAACCGCAACTTCGCTTTTTCCACGAAGCCCATCCGCAATGATGATCGGCGCATCCACCGATGCATAGGAAAAACCGTTTTGAAGGGCGGTCAGAAGATGGGACGGCGCATCACTCCGCGTTCCGGCATACAGTGTATTGGCGTCAGTCAGAAAGGGAAACGCGCCTTCGGCCTTGATCAATTGAACCATTTTTCGGACAAAAACCGACCGGATGAATGCGGTATTACCGACTTCTACGAAATGCAGCTTTACCGCTACCAGATCCCTGGGTTTCACGGTTGTGGCAAGCCCTGCGGTTTGAACCAAACGCCCGACCTTGTTCACCAGGTTTTCCTTGTGTGTGGACCGAAGATCTGCAAAATAGACAACGCTTTTCATAATTCCCCCGTAATAACAGATGACAGAAATTGAGAAATATCATTTAAAAAAAGAAAGTCAATTAAATCCTCTTTTTCAGAATGGATACTGTCAACCCAACCCCACAGGTTGCTTGAATATTCTGGATACAAAGTATCCAGCTCTGATGTTATCGATAGCAGTTGATCCTGCGGTAACTAACCGATTATAATACTGGTATGGTTATTTTATTCAAAATATAACACCCTTGGCATATAGATTGCTTTACATGAGGCAATGTCGTTAGCTAACTTTTATTTACCAAAAACAAGAGAGGTTGTCATGAAAAAACATTTATTTTCCAGAATGGTTGTGTTAGGGGCTGTAATTGTGTTGATGGGCTTTGGAGTAAACGTTTATGCCGGAATGAACAAAGGTCCCGGAAATTCTGGAATGGGAGCCGCCAGCGCCAACTTGACAGATGATCAGATTAAACGAATGGAATCGGAGCGAAATGCATTCCAGACGGCTACGCAGGGTATTCACCAGCAACTCAACGAAAAAAGGCAGGCACTCAATGCGGAACTGGCCAAGCAGGCCCCGGATGCCGCAACATGCTTGGCCATCCAAAAGGATATCTCCGATTTGCAGGCTCAATTTGAACAGAAACGTCTGACACACATTCTTGAAATGAAAAAAATCGATCCCAATTTTGCCGAAGGCCGAGGCATGGGTTCTGGTATGGGACATGGCATGGGCTCTGGAATGGGTCAACCCATGGGGCAGGGCATGGGTAATAGTCCTTTCGGAGGCAAACAAACCAATTAAAGCCTCGCCTGACCCCGAATCCGGAAATACCGAGTGTTGTTCCCCATTGTCCGATATGAGGGAAACAACACTCGCTGCCGCTTTTCTGCCTGCCGGACCTGGAGAAATACAGAAATGACAACGATATTATCTTTGACGCAGAAGGCCGGTCAGCGGCTGATGGTAGGTTTTGACGGAAAGTCCATTA
>JAPLJE010000552.1 GCA_026388755.1 Deltaproteobacteria bacterium
CTCGGCGTGCCGGCATTTCTGATTCAGGCCACACTGGTTGGAATACTGTCCCAACGACTGGTTCGGAAAATATGCCCTTACTGCAAGGAAGCCTTTGAAATGGATGCTTCGGAACTTCTGCAAATGGGTCTTGCAACCCGTCGGAGCGGGCCCATCCGCCTGTTCAGAGGAAAGGGCTGTGATCGATGCAGAGGAACCGGTTATCATGGAAGAGCCGCCATTTATGAGGTTCTGGCGTATTCCGAGGCAATGAAACGTCTGACAAACAGCAATGTGGATCTGGACGTTCTGAGGCATCAAGCCATTTCTCAGGGCATGATCTCCCTTCGGGAGAACGCCGTTAAAAAGCTCCTGGGAGGCGAAACCACCTATCAGGAAGTCCTGCGTGTCACCTGGGAACAGATATGATAGGAGTCAGAAGTCAGGAGCCAGGAGTCATCCGATCAAATTCTGCTTGATAATCCGGCACCGGCGGCCGCGAATCTTTCAGTGACATCAGGGATTTCAGGATGCGCTCCGGCGTAAACACCATCCGTTCAACGTATCCAAGGGCGCTTTCGCCGATATTTTTAAAGGGGACATTTTTTATCTGCGGGGTTGAGAGCGAACCGGTAACTTCCAGTGAATACACGATAAGGGATTTTTCTTTTCCGGTTAGAATGTTTCCGATCACAGGGATGCTGCCGACAAGGCTGTCCAACGTCCCCAAAGGTTGAAGCCCGATTTTGAGCTGGAGATGATCCCGATTCAGATCAATTGTTCCGGCTCCTGCGGCGTTTATCGCAGGGCTTTGAAATGTCAGGTTCTGCACCAGAATCTTCCCCTTTTCAATTTCGATATCTCCCTCAATCCGATCAAAATATAGCCGTCCATCTTGGACGCCGGTGGAACCCGGTTTGAAGATTCGCTCAAGGCTGATCAAGGCCAGAGCATTCAGAATCGGACTATTCTGATATATCCAACCTTTTTCCACCAGCAATCTGGCATGGCCGTTTAATCCGGAAAAGACACCTGTTCCATCCGGATCTTTCAGCGTCATCACGCCTTCCAACCAAACACTGCCGTCAAGCAAACTGGCGCCGGGGTGAATCAGTTGAATCAGGTTTTGCGCCGGTTCCTGTACAATATGAATATGGCAGATCCAATGCATTGCGGGTTTGGGGCGAAAATTTCGCCGGCCCTTGAACCGCAGATATCCCTTGCCCATGTCGATCCTGGCCGGACCAAGAGTTACCCCATTGTCATCCAAAAGGGCTTCCGCATCCAGCGGTCCATAAATCCAGTTGCCGATATTTGCTTGCGGCACCTGAATTTCAATTAATTCTTTAACATCTGCACGGGTAATTGCTCTAGCGGACACGTGTTTCCATGTGTTGTCGGCAGAGCCCTGAACCTGGAATTCGGATTTTCCCCAGAGGCCGTGGCCTGAAAATTGTAACGGTTGATCGGAATCTGAGTCGATTGTAGCGCTTCCGAGCATCAACGGCAGCAGCAAGAGCGGGTGCGTCACCTTGACGGATTGCAGCGATATGGCGCTGGTGATGATTTTCGGAAAAGACCGACCGGTTTCATACTCAATCGAAACACGGATGTCCGCAGTGCCGTCAATCGTTTGCAATTCCTGGATTTTCTGCTGAACATCCGCAGGAAATAATGACAGGTTTTTCAGATGACTCACATCCGATAAGGCAATGCTTGCTTCGGTCTTGACCAGATAACGCATGCGGTCTGCATATCTGTTCGGAATGACGACAGATGAGTTTTGAAACGCAGACTGCCAAAAGCGGCCAGAAAGGCCATCCAGTGAAAACGCCTCGCCCTCGATACTCAAGGCGCAGGAGACATCCCGAAGCTCCGGCGCGTTCCTGTCAGGGTGCTGCATCACCAGGTTGAGCAAGGTCAGGTTCAAGCCCAGGACATTTGCATGTTCCGGTTGATTCAGAGTTTCGATCTGTTCCAGGCTGCCCCTTAACGAAACAGTATCCATCCGAATATCGCCTTGTTTAATCGAGGGAAGCAGTTCACAGTCGATCCATTCGGGAAGCAGCAGCGAAGTAAGCAGGGATTTGAAAGTTTCAACTTTCATAAACGGGCTGGTAACAGACAGATCCAGATAGGGAGATGCAGTGGGGCTGAGCTGAACATTTCCTGTTGCTGACAAAGTTGTCTCAGGAGTGATAATTTTCAAGAAAGCAATCTGTAGCAGCCGCTTGTTCAAGTCATATTTCCCTTGAAAAATGACTTGAGGCAGGGCGTAATCTTTGATTTCACCGGAACCAGCCAGTTGAAACTTCAGGTTTCTGGCTTCAACAGACCCGGAAAAGAAGGTACCGATGCCTGGAAGAAAAAAATTGAACTGGTCCGGGGTAAGGGAAAGGTCGGATGCGGACAGTAACACCTTTCCCTGCTTTGAGCTGATCTGTATGTCCTGAACATGAATGCCAGGTTTTCTTCCCATACTTAAACGAAGGTTTCCGGCATTCAGGCCATAGCCGATTTCCTGTGAAATTCTACTGAGGCCGTAGCGCTGCACCGAAGGGTGGCATATCATCAGAATAAAACCGATTCCGAAACATAAAACGACCAAAATAAACGCCAATAGAATGTGTCTGATAGTTCGAAATGCCATATCTCTCCTGCTATCTAAAGGTGATGACCCACAGATGATAAACGATTTTATCTTTTTAAATTATAATAAGTTATATTCTTTCACGGGATGAATATGTCTTTCTGCTTTTGTATCATCCAGAAAGGTCCGGATTGGCCCTGTATTCGAATGAAATGTTATGCATTTTATAACCATCTGTTTATATTAAAAAAATATTAAATTCAAGAGAATGTTTATCTATGGCATAGAAATTGATAATATAATTAAAGAATTGATCTGATCACCTCAGCGATTTACAGTAAAATTTCCCCATTTTTCAAAAGGGGACTGGGTAAATACTCAAAGTCAATAACGTTGGAGACGGTATTACAGACAACTTTTTAATAGAAAGAAAGCCATTGCCGTGAAACCCTGCGATACCAACATTAACCGGACACTCAAACTCGTAGACGAGATGATTGCACTTGCAGATCAGGGCGATGTAGAAAGAGAGGATGTCGGCTGTGGCATTATGTATGGGATATTGCGGGACGCAGCCTACCGGTTGAAAAAAATTGCAGAGCAGGAAAAAAAAGCGCACCAGCAAAAAGGTTGGTGGCATGAACCTCAATAGCTGTGAGCTGCCTTTATGCTTTATCTTGCCGAACATGTTACCACATTAATAAACGCAATTCTCCTTGGCCCCTCTTTCAAAAATGGGGGGAGCATGTCTCAGGAACCGGCAGGGAGATAAAAGAAATGTATCAACTGAAAAGGAGAAATACGTGGCCAGTATCAAAGGAACTCAAACTGAAAATAATCTATTGAAAGCTTTTGCGGGGGAATCCCAGGCGAGAAATCGTTATACTTATTTTGCCAGCAAGGCCGGCAAGGAAGGCTATGTTCAAATTGCCGACATTTTTACTGAAACAGCCAATCAGGAAAAAGAACACGCCAAACGGTTTTTCAGTTTTCTGGAAGGTGGAACGCAGGAGATAACAGCTTGTTTTCCAACC
>JAPLJE010000423.1:0-4340 GCA_026388755.1 Deltaproteobacteria bacterium
ATCCGAATTCGACTCGCAAGCTTGATTTCCTCGGATATCAAGGAGAACCTTTTAAACTCAGGGTGGGCTGTCAGATGCTTGATACTTTCAGAGTCAATGAGCGCTCTGATGCGCTCTGGCGCTGTGGACATTTCTGAGGCAAGATCAGATGAGATTTTATGGCGGCCCAGAGCAATTGCGAGGTTACGGCTACGTAGGTCCGTGAGGGAGTAAATCAAAAATCCTACAAGCAAATAGAGAATTGAAAGCGACACAAGTACGAGGATGGTGTCCCGCTCTGCTTGCGGAAGCTTGATTCCGAGGGCCTGAATCTCTGTAGGGACAGTCCCCCGACTGAGATCGCAAAAGCAACCAAGCTGGCCAGCAATAGCGCTTTACGCTCTCGTCGAGTGACTTCACTGAGTGGATCAAAGACTCGCGGGTCCGAAACTGCTTCTAGTATGCCTGAATCTTGAGCCGTTTGAGTCTTCGTCATCTGCTCTTCTCCATGTTGCCCAACAATAATTGCACAGTCTGTATAATCCGGTAAAACTGAATGCTGTTTCTTTCTGTGTAAGAGGTTGCCGTGTCCTTCGGCCCGCTGATGAATCGTCTCGTGATGGAGGAGATTTTGTGTATTCTTCCTGGCAATAGGTTTTATATTTTATGCATTATAATAAGAAAGTTGACGTTATCCCTGTATGAATTTCATTTTTAAGTCAACAACATTTTCTTCTATTTGATACACCCGTTTTCACCCATGTGGGGAATCGGATTTGATTTTTAGCAAGACAGGAACTGAGTTGAGAGCATCCAGGCGAGCCCTGCCGCGCGTACTCGGGACATCTTCGAAGAGAACCGCTCAAGAGGGCTTGATAGAGGGTCAAATCTAACAACTGACAGATTCTATCCCCCGGACTTCAGCTCATCCAGGAGACGGGGATGTTTATCTAGAAGTTTAAATAGATTGACAACCGCCGGCCTGGGTTTGGCTTTTCCTCTCTCATACCGGGAAAATGCGTTGGGTAAGCCGTGCAGCTTCCCGCTGCGTCAGTTTTAGTTTTTTACGTATTCTCGATATTTCTGCTCCTTCCAGCAGATTGATTTCATTTGCGATCTGTTTCATTGTCTCAGCAAAGCGAACACCTTCTCCCGCCTCAAACTCAACTTCCCCGCAATGTGAACAATGCCATCCCTTTACCTTGGGAATAACGGTTTCATGGCCTTTATAGGAATACGGCACATCCCGGATGGCATAAACCATCTCTTTTTGTCCACAACTCAAACATTCGCGTTTCATTATTTCTCCTTAAGCTGAATCACGATAGACCCATCCCGGATTGCACCAAGGTGCTACATGGCAGGAACGTCGGCATCCGGGTTGGCCGTCAGTCTTGTGCCGTCGCGCTCAAAGGCGGCAAAATAGTCATCTATACGCCTGCGGGCGAGCGCCGGATCATGGTTGTTGAGGTTGAGATTAAGCAGGTCAACGTACCAGGGGGCCTTGAATGGATTCTTGACGTAACGCTCGACGATCTCGCGAGCGATGGGCAGGGTGGTGTCCTTGGAGTCGTCGTGCACGTCCCTGTTTTGAGCCTGGCGCAGCTTCCCGTACTCCTCGGCCAATATCTTGTCGAAGAACCCGGGTGTGAGCGGGTCCCCGGCCTTCATGCCGCTGGCCGCATCGTCTTCGGTGAAACAGGCCTGTTTGTGCAGCCACTCCCAGAGGATACTCAGGCGGATCTCGCCGGTGGCCATATCTTCCATCAGATAGAGCACGTCGTCATTGCCGAAAAAATCGGCCGGCTTAAGTGCCGCAGCCTGAAATCCCCTGCCAAAAGCGTTGCCGTACTGTAGTGCCACCGAGAGCAGGTCGCGGACCCCACGCACCGTGCGTGGACCGGGCTCAAGCAGGATCAGGTCTTCGGCATCCTGCGAAGTGTAGGTCAGCGGCGGGAAGCTGCGGCCCAGTTGGTTGATCGCGCCGGTTTTTTCCCAGACCGGGCGGACGATATGAACCATCTTCCAGTGGGCCACCCATTTGCCGCTGGCACCGGCCTGCTGCTCGCGTTGACCGCCCGCTAACGCTCGTTTCATCGCCTCGGCCACACCTTTTTGAGAGCCAACCGGGATGTTGGGCTCCATGCCACCCTGCCAGAGGGCGAACCGGCCGTTGCGATCGGGCGTGTTGACCGCGCGCCGCACGCGGTCTTCATATACCCGCATATAGCCATAGGTCATGGTGATGGCGTCGATGTTGGGATTGTGGAAGGCCTTGTCCCAGGCCAGGGCGTCCGCCACGCTGTTGATATAGTCCCAGCGCCCGGTGTTAAAGCCGATAAAACGGCGGGCCAGGGCGGCCCGGATCTCCATCAACTGGTAACAGGCTTCGAGCTGCTCGACCAGCACGTAGACCTTCACGGTCCCGGCATCAAGACCCAAATGCTGTTCCAGACCGCCGAGAATGGCGTTCCACAGGGCCGCCTCCTCGGCGGTCTGAATCTTGGGCAGGTACAGGACAATCGATCGGCCCTGGTTGCGCAACATCCGGTGGTTATTGACAACATACAGCACCGCATCGACCATCGAAGCTGAAAAACCCGCACCGTTGCCGTCACAAATGTGCCGATCGTCAAGGTGCAGGCCCCGAGGGCGGAAAATGCGGGTGGTAAAATCCAACTGTTGCTTCCAGTCTTCGATGATCTTGCGGCCGAAAAATCCTTTAGTCCAGTCGTTCATCTCCGCGGCAACGGTTTCGGCAATGCGAAGGAAAGGCTCTTTGAGGGCAAAGGCGATCTTGAGATTGCGCTGGTTGTCAAGCGACATGGTGTCGACCTGGCCGAGAGCATCCTCGCCATCGAACATCCAGCCGTCGGCACCCGAGAGCAAGGCATAGGCGACATTGCGAATCCCCGCCTCCACAGTTGACCGCGGCTTGGTGGCCGGACCCGTACCCTGGATCCACTGGCACTGAAGATCGTGGGGGATATCCGAGCCGTCAAAGCGGCCCGCACGGGCCTGCTGCACGGTCATCCCGGTGTCTGCGATCACAGCAGCCGGATCGAGAAAAGCGATCCGCCGGCCATCTCTAAAACGCACGGCCCGCCGCGCGATGCGCGCGTGCATGATCTGCCGGCGCTTGCTATTGAAACCGGCCAGTGCTTCCAGCGCATCGATGGCCTCCGGTGTCAGCACATCCGGGTAATGTTGCAGGATCCCGTCACGAAGCCGCAGCCGGCCGGAACTTGCCCTTGTCGTGTTGTTCGATTCCATTTATGTCTCCTATGTCATCGTAAACCGGATTTCCTATGCCCCGGTTTATCCGTAAGCGCCTCCTTAATCCGATCGGACAGGAAGACCTTGACCACATCTGACTTCCCGCCATGTCCGGAGCAGACACAACGAAGTGAGTAGCTACAGCCCGCTGACAAATGACAGATTCTACTATTCCTGGATTAGATTCCAAGGGCAAAGCGGATTGCACGTCCGACTTCAATCATTTTTGACGGAGACAAGGATGTGATTAAAGATCCGATTTTCCCCTTTGAAACAGTCTGCAAGTGGTCACAATTGACAGCGCAATCCTGGGGCATGCCGTTGGTTTTCGAGAGAAACACCTCAGAGGGGATATTGCGAATCGTGGTTGTGATGGGAGCAATGGTTACCTCACCCATGTATTCCAGGACGGAATTTCGTGTCAGGATTAGAACCGGCCGTTTTTTGTCGGGTGGTATGAACTTGTACCAACGTATTTCTCCGTGTTTCATTCGTCACCCCAGGATTGCTCGGTTTCCCAAAGAGAAAACTCACCGGCGGCAACCGGCTGCCGCTCATACCCCCGGCGGTGCTCGCGCTCCAGTTGCTCTTTGCTGTGACGGGTAAGAGCGTCACGAAGAGCCTTTCTTGCAAAAGCAGAACGACTTGTATGGAGTTCCTTTGAAACACGGTCGACCGCTTCAACAAGATCATCATCAATCGTCATCTGTATGGTTCTCATATCCCACCTCCGCAATGTGGATTATAATAGCTATATTATTCCCTATTGAGGACACTGTCAAATCGAATTGTTCGGCCAACGACCAGGGCGTCATAACCTTTGAATCAAATAGATGTAAGCCGGCAGGCGGCTCATTTTTTTTATCTCAAAGAATGAATTCAGCAGTTCACCCTTTTTGGGGCTGTCTATTAATGGGGATAGATAAATGGCGCCTTTTTTGTCGGAAGCATCGGGCACATCTCTGAGCATTTCGACCAGGGAGTGGGTGTGGTCGGGCAAAAGCCGCTCTCCCAGGAGGAAATTGGCCGTGACTTCCAAGTTGTCATATTCCCGATTGATTTCGAGCAGTTTTTTGAAAGCTTCA
>JAPLJE010000423.1:4359-7251 GCA_026388755.1 Deltaproteobacteria bacterium
CTTATTAATAGCGGCCAGGGTTTGTTCATCGACGGATTCAAGGCCGATATTGATCATGCTATAAAAGGGCAAGCTGTTGAGTTTTTCAAACAAACCATTTCCCGCTTTGAGCAGTGACCCGACACTTCCGAATATGAAAAGCATGGGTTTTTTCATGTTCGAGTTCTCAAACCCAAAGGTTCTGAAGGCTTCGGAGGCAGCCATGCAAATCAGTTCTTCACCGGCCCCGAGTGCGTCATGGTTTCCTAAAAACAAGGCATTATAATTTTCGATATTGCGGCCATAGAACTCCTTGAGCCGTTCAATCTGCGCCAGAACGTCGTCCATCGAACGGGGCTGGTAGCTCTGCCGGGATTTGACGCAACAAAACTTACAATGATACAGACACCCATCCGCGATATTGAGCGGAATGACCTCGTAGTCGACATGGCGGGTATCGGGCGGGAGAACCGACAGCCGGTCGCCGATGATCGCATGCAATTTTTTCGATTGCTCATGCAGCGTGTTTTCATCTTTCTGGATAATCAGGCTTAAGAAGTCCTTGATTCCGGAAGGTATGCCGTCGCATCCGATGCTGTAAAGTTTTGCATACAATTGAGACCATGCCGCAAATGCGGGCAGGATATTGGCGTCCGTATAAGGATTGTACTCCCAGATTGAGTTGCTGGGGTATGTCAGACACGGAAGATAGTACTCGCCAAACCAGTCGAAGATGCCTTTTTGGTTCAGGACTGAACCCACCGTATAATACCCCCAGTCATTGCCATCGGTTCGTTTCAGCCATTCCGAAGGGTGGGGCCAGTTGACGTTGAGGCCGCGGATGAATTTGATATCGCCGTTTAAATTAAAATGGAATTCATATTCGGAAGTCCGGATCTCGGAATAATATCCGAACCGCCTCGGATAGCTTGCTTTCGTGAAATGGCTGCCGCCTTCTTTTTCCACGGTAATCGCCAGGTTTTTCAGGCGGCAGGATAACGTCTTATGTTCAGGGCTTTTTTTAAAACCTGCAAGTGTGCTGCTGTTCATCGGTCTGCCTCCACATTTGTTTGGATTTTTCAGGTTGCCTGGCCGCCGGCATGGAGCATACAGTAATCAGAATGGAAGTTTCTGGCGGCATGAAGACTGTTTGACAGGATGCCCGGCTTCGGATAACCTATAATCGATTGAACTTTTTGTGTCCAACAACAATTTTTGATAGTAATGATCGGCAATTCTGATCAATGGAACTACGCGAGATTAAAACATTTAAAGCGGTTGCGACACTGCTGAACTTTAACCGCGCCGCGGAAGCCCTGCACTGCGTTCAGTCAACGGTATCCGCTCAAATCAAAGCCCTGGAAGAAGATTTTGGCGTGCCATTGTTCGATCGCCTGGGAAAACGGGTCTTTCTGACCGAAGCCGGACAGCTTCTGTTGCGTTATGCAGAAAAAATGCTGGCCCTGGAGGATGAAATCCTCGTGCAGGTGTCAGGAAAAGAAGAGCCTTGCGGTCTGCTGTCTGTGCGGGCGCCGCAAACGATCGGCACCTATTATTTGCCGGGTGTCATCGAAGTATTCAATTGGTCCGGACCGAGGATCTGAAAAGGCAGACCCTGCTGCTGCCCAAGCATGACTGCAGTTATAAAATGGTATTTGAGCAGATATTAAGCGCCAAGAAAGTCCGTGCAACGGTCATCGAATACAACAGCATCGAAGCCATCAAACAGTGCGTGCTGCGCGGCCTGGGCATCACACTGCTTCCCGAGTCGGCTCTTCAGGCTGAAATCGAGCAAAAGCGGCTCCTGTCCTTGCCCTTTTCGGAAGGTCCCCTGGAAACCGCGATTTTGATGATATGGCACAAAGACAAGTGGATCTCGCCGGCTCTGAAATGCTTCATGGATGCTGCCCGCACCCTCATCGGCAAATTGGCTGGCAGCCCGCTGAGGGGTTGAAGGGATTGTCAGATGTTTCGTATTCGCCGCATATTCGATGATGTCGTTCCAGCGAATCGACATGCTCTGGATCAGGTCAGGGTAATTCTGCGTTCACAGTTCGAGTTTCTTGACAGCCAGAAGATCGACCGCATTCCTGAATCACTTCGACATCCTTTGAAAAACGGCTTTCATTCGTTTCTCTACGTAGCCGAAGCCCATCGATCCACAGTTCGGGGATTGGCATTGCTTGATTACGATGCGGATCTGAAGTTCTGCTACCTGGACTACCTCGCCAGCGACAGGAGGTTGGCAGGACGTGGCGTGGGCGGAGCACTCTACGCCCGGGTTCGAAGTGAGGCCCTGTCTCTTGGCGCTGTCGGTGTGTTCTTCGAATGTTGGCCCGACGACCCGAAGCTTTGCCAAAACCCGGATGTCCTCAAACAGAACAAAGCACGATTAAGGTTCTACGAGGCCTATGGGGCGCGTCCCATAGTGAACACTGCTTACGAAACGCCTGTTCGCCAGGGATCGGACAACCCTCCCTACCTGGTATTCGATAACTTGGCGCAAGACAGCGTACTGAGCAGCAGCTATCTGAAACGGGTAATTGCCTGCATTCTCGAACGAAAGTACAAGGACATTTGTGAGCCGGCTTACGTCCAAATGGTGTTGGAGTCCGTACGCGACGACCCCGTCCGGCTCAGGCCGCCGCGCTATGCCGTGGCTCAGGTGGTGGAGAAGAAGAACGCGTCCATTGCTACCAAGCTCGCCAAAATCGCTCTTGTGGTGACGGACCAACACGAGATTCACCATGTGAAAAGCCGCGGGTACGTTGATTCGCCTGTGCGAATCCGGGCAATATATCAGGCATTGGAGCCGACAGGCGTATTTGACCGTGTGTCCCCGACTGCATTCGGCGACTCATGGATTACCGCTGTGCATGATCCCAAGTACGTGAGGTACTTCAAAAAGATCTG
>JAPLJE010000836.1 GCA_026388755.1 Deltaproteobacteria bacterium
ATCATCCCCGGTTGTTTGAGCGATGAGCGATTCAACCCTCAGGCTGACCGTGGCCAGGGGATTGTTCAGTTCGTGGGCAATACTGGACGCCAGTTCGCCCATCGTTGCCAGCTTCTCCACCTGCAAGAGCTGCTGCGACATGGTCTTTACTTCATCGCTGCTTGCCTGAAGAGCCTCCTCCGCCGCCTTGCGTTCGTTCACTTCAGCACGAAGAGCTGTTGTCCTTTGATCAACTATTTCTTCGAGACCTTGATTGAGTCTTTTTAATTCATCCTGTACTTCGATCAGTTCGAGGTTCTTATTAATCGCCGCTTCGTATGTGGAGAGAAGAAGGTTGATGATCTGTGATCGGGTTGAAGAAATAAAATAGGTTTCACCTCTATAGGGGATATTGATACCTTTTTGGGGAGGGTCTTGGTTCTTCAGATTTTCTTTCAGATGCTGAATCGTTGAAAGTAGGTGGTTTTCATCATAGGGCTTGGTGAGGAATTTATCGGCGCCGCATTGCAGCGCCCAGATGACCGCTTGCGACTGAGATAGAGCCGTCAGCAGGATCACCGATATGTCCCTGTATGATTTGCTGGATTTGATCTGCCGGCAGAGTCCATAGCCGTCCATCTCCGGCATCACGATGTCCGAGATGACGATGGATGGCCTGGATGCGCCGATGGACTGAAGGGCCTCCCTGCCATTGGCGGCAATGGCTGCGTCATAGCCATTCACTTCAAGGATATGCTGCAATTGCGTCGCCTGAGTGATGCTGTCTTCGGCGATGAGAATTTTTAACTTATCCATGCTTGCCATCCCTTTGTATCATTCGACCTTCCCCAGAATGTTTCCCGTTTATTGTCTTGTATCCGTTCCTGATCATTCTTGTCTTAGACAGCCCGGAAAGAAATTCTGCGATCTTTGCCGGCGGAAGGACAAAGGAGGCCGCATTGAGGGCCACGGCTTCCCCTGGCATGCCGTAAACGATGGAGCTCTCCTTGTCCTGAGCGATGGTCACTGCTCCCTTTTCCTTCATCAGCTTCAACTCAGAAGCACCATCTTTCCCCATACCCGTGAGGAGCACGCCGACTGTGTTTTTTCCGAAGACCTCCGCAACGGAACGAAACAGGTAGGAAACGGAGGGTCGCAGGCCGTTTTCGGGCTCTTTTTTACTTAAGACGATCCTTCCCTCGGTTCCGATCCCCATATGGGAATCCTCCGGGGCAATATAGGCGCGCCCCGGCAGTGGTAATTCATTGTGTGCGGCAACTTTGACAGGGAGACCGGAAGAAGTTGCGAGCCAGTCCGCAAAGCCCTGGACAAACCCCGCGGCGATGTGCTGTACGATCAGCAGCGGGGCGGGAAAATCTTTCGGCAGCCCCGATAGAATCGCTTCGATGGCCAGCGGACCGCCGGTCGAGGCACCGATGGCAACGACTTTCAGATCCAGCGCCACGGGGGTGATCATGCCGGCCGTCAATTCTCCGGGAATCACGCCCCTTTTTCTTTCCTTCGGCCGCCTTTTGATCACCTTCACTTCCGACATCAGTTTTACGATCTGGATCAACTCTTTTGTAAGTTTTTTGTAGTTCGGATGGGCGAC
>JAPLJE010000776.1 GCA_026388755.1 Deltaproteobacteria bacterium
TCCGGATGGCCTGGGGGTGTCAGGGAAAACAGCTTCTTTTCCAGGGGATAATACCCAATCGCCTGCAGACGTAAAACCAGCACCTTTATCAGTATTAAACATCAGCAGCAATCCGTCAAGCGCTCAAGTTTATCTGGACGGATCGTTTAAAGGCAACTCTCCCTTGAAACTCGATCTTCCCAGCGGGAAATACGAAGTACGGGTGAGCCTCACTGATTATTACGAATATGAGGCACAGGTTCAACTTAAAGACCCAGGCGAATTACCGCTTTTTGTTCGCTTGATCCCTATGAAATGATGTATCATGGGCACACACAGACGAATAATGGATTTCACTATTAATGTATTTTTTTATCCATGTTCTTTTTCGGAATCACGACTCAAGACTGTCGTCAGGAGGTAAAAGATGCGGCGGATTTCAGTTATCCTCACAGAATGTTTAATTGCTTTATTGCTATCCATGACTGGTGATCACCAATGTGTTGCCGAGATCACTCCGGGGCAGACAGCTCCCGGCTTTTCTCTGAAAGACACCGGAGGGAAAGCTTATGACCTTTCCAGCATGACAACCCATCCAATGGCGATTCTGTACTTCTTTGATGCAGATTCGCGGCCGAGCCAGGAAGGTCTTCTCAGTCTGGATAAACTGATAAAACGTTTCAAAGGGCAAGAGCTCGTTGTATGGGGGGTTACGACATCCGCGCGGGAATCCACCGTCAGGTTCGTATCTCAAACCAATCCGGTATTTCCGGTTCTCCTTGATCCGGGTAATGTCAGCGATCACTATGCCGCCCGAACGATTCTACCGACTATTTGTATCCTCGGGCCGGACCGGAAAATCATCGACTATTTCCAGGGCGGAGGAAAAACCTCTGAAATCATGCTGGTAAGGCTTGCTGAAAGAACCCTTCAACAAAAACAAACCCTGGTAGCCAAGGCCATAAGCGATACGGTAATCGAGAAAAACCCCGAAAATATCAATGCCAAAACTGTCAAGGGATACGCGGAAATGAAGGAGGGCAACCTGGCAAACGCCGAAAAAATATTCCAGAACGTATCAACGGGGAAAGGCGAAGGGGAGATTCTGGGGAAGGAAGGGCTGAGCGCCGTTTATGCCAAAAAAGGGGATACGCAAAAAGCCCTGAGAATCGCACAGGAAGTCGAGCAGATGGCTCCGGAGAGATCTTATGCGCATCTGGTCAAGGCAGACATTCTTTACAGCCAGAAGAAAAACAGCGAAGCTGAGGCTGAATACGGAAAAGCATCGGCAAAAAAAGAGGGGGAAATCTATCAAAAAGCTGTTGCGCTGAATCAGTTCGGGCGCTTCCAAGCAAATCTGGGCAAATTCGACAAGGCAAGATCACTATATGACCAGGCTGTATCAGTAGACCCCTATTATGTGGAAGCAACTTCCAAACGCCCTGACCTCCTACCGTCAAGCTCAGAGCCTCGATAAAACCGATACGTTTGCAGCCGTGCTTGCCCAAAAAGCCGAGCAGATGCTCGCTCTACAGAAAAATGCCGAAAAACGTAACGAGATCGACCGGCTGGTGAAAGAACTTGCTGAACGATTTCGGCTACAACAAAAAGAAACGCCCAAATCGAAAGACTCCTGGACCTCACGCCCCATGATATTGACATTTGTGGATCTTCAGGAAAAAGGCGGTCTTTCCGAAAGAGATGGGTTCTCGACCGTCATTACCACCGAACTTGGCGATAAACTCAATGCTTCCGGCAGAATAAAAGTCGTTGAGCGAGTGGTGTTGGATCAACTGCTTTCGGAATTAAATTTAGGGATATGCCCAGCAGCACCCTGATGAGTCTCCGGCTCATCGATACGGAAACCACGGCTGTGCCAAAGGTAATCACCCAGGAACTGGATTCTGGGGAAACGCTTTCCAAAACACTTCATAGCCTGACACGGGAAATCCTCACCACGATTATCCAGAAATATCCGCTTCAAGGATATCTTGTCCAGGCTTCGGACGAAAAAGTTATGCTCAACCTGGGGACAAAACAGGGGGTGGTGCAAGGCACCCAGTTCGAAGTAATCGAAACGCAGGCGCCCATCGAGTACAAAGGCAAAATACTCCAGGGCTCCCCCAAGTCAATCGGTCAGATCGAGATTGTCAGCGCGGAACCGGATCTAAGTTATGCAAAGGTCATAAAAAAAGACCGGGCACTGAAACAGGATGATCAGGTAGTTGAGAAGATGACAACAGCCCCGTAGAAGAGGAAAAGAGATCATGAAACAAACCGTGCTCGCTACTGTAATATGTTTTCTCCTATATGGCTGTGCTGCGGCACCGGTGGCACCGACCGCTGTTTCCTCCGAGAAAAAACAGGTGATAGCCGTCTGGGATCTGGAAGACTTAAGTCCATCGGGAAACACTCAAATGGATCTGGGGTATCTTCTTTCCGCCAGGATCATGGAAACCGTTCAGCAAGCGGATGGCTACACGGTGGTAGAAAGGGAGAAACTGGAGATAGCGCTAAGGGAGCTCAATCTTGGATCATCGTCACTTGCCGATGAATCCACGCAACTGCGCATCGGTCGGATCGCGGGAGCAAGATTGATGATATTCGGTGCTTACCAGGTTGTAGCCGATCAGATGCGGCTTGATTTGCGAATCGTGGAAGTGGAAACAGGCCGCATCTTAAAAACCGCCGAAAAATCCGCCGGAGGCGGTGATATTTCCGGATGGCTCAAAGCGGCGGAAACAGCGACAAAAGAGTTGATTTAACCATCACACCCGAAGTCGCCCTAAAACGTTGCCATCAACATCATGCTGGCGATAAGCCCGCTGTAAGTTCTGTCATCGGTGTGGTACCAGTTGCGTCCCACGTCCAGAATGTAACCACCGAGGCCGAGTTCTCCCTTCAATATCGGCGTGAACTGCCTGGCGACGGCGAACGAAAGGGACGCCTTCTTTCTGTCTCCAATGTAATAGGGAGAATCCGATGCATAATCATTTGCCACCATAAAAAGATACGACAATTGAGACCGAAGGGTGGTTACTTTGGATAAATTATATTTACAGGCCAAATCAGCACTCCACTCATCGCCATAACTTTTACGATCCTCCGTTGTCAAGACTTCGCCTGTTTGCTGGAATTGGCTCTTTCCCCTGATAATCCCCTGCGCTGTCAGCCTGGCTTCCCAATTGGTCTGGAAGTAATTCAAACCGGTCCCACCCAAGAAAAACTCGCCTTCTTCGTAATACTCCCTGCCTCCCACTTCATCTTTGCCATAATGGGCAACCTCGCCAAACAAGCGTCCCTGCCACCTGGGTGAAAAGTAATAGGAAACCTCTCCGGTAAGGTTATAAATGTCACCGGGCTTATAATTCATGGCAGTCTCGCTGTAATCGTATTCTCCTCGCCAGAGATACCCCACGCCAATGCCGGCTGCAAATTTGTTCCAGACCTTTGCAATGGAAATGGTCGGGTTCACGTTAAACCCTTCTCCGAGCCGGCTGATCGCAACCAGATCCGGGTCCAGCACCAGCCTCTGCTGCTCTAAATTCAGTTTGGTCTTTCCGGTGGGAAGATTAAAATCAAGCCCAAAGATGATGTCGGCAAAAAACTTATCCACAATCTCGTATGAAAAATTCGCTTTGGTATCGGTGTTACAGAAAAGAGAATCTTTTGACACGCCGGGTGTTTCCGAAGTGGTATTGGCAAAAGCGGTCAGTATTTTCGCTGAAAAATTGCTTTGCTCGCCATAGATGGTTACGGGAACGTAAGTCTGACTTCCGCGATCGCCTCCGGTGCTGTCCCACCAGTTGAAATTCAGGCCGGTCTCGATGTTGACATCGACCGCATAACTTACGTTTACCAACAATAAAATAACCGAGATTATCCAGACTGTCTTTTTCATTGCTTTAATCCTTTTCGGGAAAAACGCATTAATCATCGAGCTGCACTACTGCATGGATATTCAGGAGCACCAGGAGTATAACAATAACAAACTCCATTCTGGCATCCGATAGAATTTGGGTAAGTCTGTCTGCATACAGCCGGATCACATACCGGTGTTGGTGTCGGTATCGGTGGTTGGGGTGTTAGACTCTGACGTTTTTGCACATCCACGGGTGTTCTTTCCCGACGGGTCACCTCATCCGGGGACAACGAATCTGTCAGCGAAGTCCGATCCCGCAGGGATCGCAGGAAAGACCGAGAATCGGTTGTCCCGCCGACCAGCCCAAGATCCTCCAGTTCCTTCAGCGCATCTGCCGCGGGTGTCAGCCCTGGATCGTCTTTCAAAGCCATCCTATAGAAATTTGCGGCCATCTGATAATTTTCCTGATCGCTCTCATTAAACCCCTTAAACAGAAAAATCAGTGCATCTAAACTGCGGGTCATTGGTTTTCGCAATTCCGCTTCAGCCTCTTTCGTTTTGGGGGCTTTCTTCAGATTTTCAAGGATTTCAAATAGAACATCCTTTTCCATTCGAAAGATTTCATCAAGGAGTCCTTTGGTATCTTGAAGGTCTGAAAGCTTCTCATTACCGGTGTTCAAAATACCCGGATTAATACCAAATTTTTCCAAATCGGCATTATTGAATTTACCGCCGACGACTTGCTCCGCCCCCAATATCCGCCCAACCCGAGGTGCGGTTTCAGGATCGACCAAACCTGATTTCCCGAGGCCAATCTCTTCCACCAACGCCTGGAGCTTAACGCGCTCCACGAGATGGAGTCCTTCAACCTTGGCAAGATCGGTTATCAGCATATAGGCAAGCCCTTTTTGCACGGGGTCAAGCGTAGACATACTCGTATTATTGATAAAGTAAAGTACGGCAAGGGTACCAGGAGTACTGATGGTACCAAGGGTTTTCTCCTGAGCCACCGCATCCTTGGCCCAGTTTCGCTGCGACTCGGTCACCACCTGACCGGCCCAAAGCGTACCTGTGATGCATGTCCATATAAGCACGCCCCCAGCCACCATGTACAACAATCTCTTCATCATCTCCAAAGCCCCCCACCCTCATTTCTGGTGATTTAATGCAATTTTAAATAAAGTGCCATATCATATTGAATCTCATGAAGATTAAACGTTTATGGCCTTTGAATCCTTATCTCGAAATAAAAAAACACAAACTGCACTGAAGCCCAACAATGGTCTGTAATGGCGGGCGCGCAACGCCTCATGAAACGGTCGAGCAAGTTGGGCTTCCCGCAGTTCACAGGCACGGCCTCTCGTCTGTGCGGTGTATTCTCTCGAAGGATATGGTTTGCCGTTGCTTGCAAGACTCTATACTCCTTCTTGATCCAAGGCGACCATCCTTCAGATCTGAAGCTGACTTTAATTTATTTAACAATTGATCCAATATGATATTTCAGAATCACTTGTCAATTATTTTATTAATGGTATAGAAATAGCAAGGATCGACAATTCGCAATTAAAAATTACTGCATGGAAAAAATATCCAACCATTATTTGGCCGAATGCATCGATCATGATTGATGCGCTTCAGAATACTTGGCATAATGGCTCCTGGACCCAAGGGGATTCGCCGCCGCAAACAGATGCTGAAGGTCTTCAAAACGCCCTTTACTCCCTGAGCCGACCCTTTGTTCTGGTAGATTGGAATGGACAACCCGCCGCAGCCAAGGGCGGCTCCCTGACGATTGAACTGTCTGGAAACCGGAAGGATTTCGGTGCGCCGCGGGACAGCGCCGTTTCCGGCGTTCGTTATCCGGTTCTGGCCTTTACCCCTTCCCTGCCCCCGGAAAATATGGGAGACCCTGAGTTTAAAAAGCGCTATAATCTACGGTATGCCTATGTTGGCGGCGCCATGGCCAATGGCATCACCTCAACCGCTATGGTTGAAGCAATGGGGAAAGCCGGCATGATGGGGTTTTATGGCGCTGCCGGCCTGACCCTGGCTGAAGTCGAAAAAGCCATTGACGAAGTTCAGCGGAAGCTGGGGGATTCTCCCTATGGGTTCAACCTGATTCACAGCCCCGGCGATCTGGATCTGGAAGACGCGTTGACAGGCCTTTACATCAAACAGGGCATTCGAAAGGTCTGCGCTTCCGCATATCTGAATCTGACCCCTGCCCTGGTTCGTTACCGGGTTTCGGGGATTTATCAGGACGGTCGGGGGAATATCGTCTGCCCCAATCAGGTAGTTGCCAAAGTCTCCAGGGAAGAAGTCGCCCAGAGATTTTTTTCACCCCCTCCGGAAAAATTTCTGATGCAACTGCTGGAGGAGAAAACCTTAACCCGGGAGCAGGTCGATCTTGCCCGGCATATTCCGATGGCAGACAGCCTGACCGCCGAAGCCGACTCCGGCGGCCATACCGATAACCGGCCTGCGATTTCTCTTCTGCCGACACTGATCGCGTTACGAAACGAGATGGTCAAAACCCACCTATATCCGCAGTCCATCCCCGTCGGGCTGGGCGGCGGAATCGGAACCCCACAGGCCGCCGCAGCGGCTTTTTCAATGGGCGCTGCATATATCCTGACCGGGTCCGTCAATCAGGCCTGCGTAGAGGCCGGAACATCCGAAGCTGTCCGCCGCCTTCTGGCAGAAGCCAGACAGGCGGACGTCGCCATGGCACCGGCAGCCGATATGTTCGAAATGGGGGTAAAGGTCCAGGTTTTAAAGCGCGGCACCATGTTCGCACAGCGCGCCGCAAAGCTCTATGAGCTTTATACCTCGCATGATCGGCTGGAGGACATTCCCGAAAAACACCGGATTCAGCTGGAGCGGGATGTTTTCAAATGCAGCCTGGATGACGAGTGGCAACAGACAAAGGCATTTTTTTTACAGCGTGATCCCCGTCAGGTTGACCGCGCGGAACAGGATCCCCGGCATAAAATGGCACTTGTCTTTCGCTCCTACCTGGGACAGTCTTCCAGATGGGCGACAACCGGACGTCCTGACCGGAAAATGGACTATCAGATATGGTGCGGCCCGACAATGGGAGCATTCAATGCGTGGGTCCTGGGATCTTTCCTGGAGAAGCCCGAAAACCGGGATACCATCACCATCGCCATGAACCTGTTGTTTGGCGCATGTATCCTGACGCGCGCTAACTGGATGCGATGCCAGGGAGTTGCCCTTCCCCCGAATATGGACGCCTATTCGCCGCTGCCGCTGAATGCCATTGTAAAATATATGCAATAGTATTCTTATCTATTGATAATTATTGGATAACCGTGATATCTATAAAAAATGTGCTATTTTTTGATGCTTCCAGGGAAGCTGACCCACTTTTTCCAGTGACAAATCGGTGCAATACGCCGTAACCCAGGTTTATATAAAGACGATTGATGCCAGAAACACAGATTGATTTCATGAAGCCTCAACCGGCCCAGATTCCCCCGATCGCCATCATCGGCATCGGGTGTATCTTTCCAAAATCCCCCACTGCAAAAGGATTCTGGCGGCTGATCGTTCACGGCCACGACGCCATCACCGATGTTCCCCCAACCCACTGGTCTCCGGATGATTATTTCGACCCGGACCCCAGAACGCCGGATCATGTTTACAGCAAAAGGGGCGGTTTTTTATCACCCGTCGATTTCGATCCCTCGGAATTCGGAATTCCGCCTTCGATTCTGGAGGCCACGGACAGCTCCCAGATGCTGGGGCTGGTAACGGCCAAAATGGCCATGACCGATGCGGGTTATGGATCAGAGCGATCTTTTGACCGTAATCGGACGAGCGTGATTCTGGGCGTTACGGGAACTCAGGAGCTCGTGATTCCGCTTGGCGCCCGCCTGGGTCACCCGGTATGGCGAAAAGCCCTGAAAGACTCCGGGCTGTCGCCGGACAAAATCAGTGAAGTCATGGAACGGATATCCAGCGGCTTTGTTCCCTGGCAGGAAAATTCCTTTCCGGGACTTCTGGGCAATGTGGTTGCCGGACGCATCTGCAACCGGCTGGACCTGGGCGGCACCAACTGCGTGGTGGACGCAGCCTGCGCCAGCTCTCTAAGCGCCGTTCATCTGGCATTGATGGAGCTGATCACCTCCCGGTCGGACATGGTCATCACCGGCGGCGTGGATACCTTGAATGATATTTTCATGCACATGTGCTTTTCCCAGACCCAGATTCTTTCTCCTTCCGGCGATGTCCGTCCGTTTTCAAAGCATGCGGATGGCACCCTGCTGGGAGAAGGTCTTGGCATGGTGGTATTAAAGCGTCTGGCGGATGCCGACAGAGACAACGACCGGATTTATGCGATCATCAAAGGATTGGGCACCTCAAGCGATGCCAAGTCCCAGAGCATTTACGCGCCCCGGGCCGAAGGACAGGCAAGGGCACTTCGCTCCGCGTACCAGCAGGCTGGAATTGATCCCGGAACGATCGAATTAATTGAGGCTCACGGCACCGGCACCCGTGTGGGAGACATGGCGGAATTCACCGCTTTAAAGCAGGTTTTCAGCGAATTTCCGCCGGCAGATCCTGATATCTTACAAAGATGCGCCATTGGGTCCATTAAATCCATGATCGGCCACACCAAGGCCGCGGCAGGCTCCGCCGGCCTGATCAAGGCCGCCTTGTCCCTGTATCACAAGGTGATTCCGCCAACCCTGAAAGCCGAAGAGCCG